>JBJKRD010000053.1:0-18750 GCA_046704925.1 Opitutaceae bacterium
ATAACGGCAATCGGCGGACCGGTCCGAGGGGAACGGGCACCGTTCGTATTCTTAATCGACCGCGCCGATGGCGCAACGCCCGGATAGGAGTTGTTGCGCCCGGTCGGGGGACCCCGGCGCCGTCGACAACGTCACGATCGCAACCGATGACGGCCGGGGCGGATCCGCGACGGTCCGGTCGCCGGAGGTGGGCGCCACCGCAACCTTTGACCTTTGCCCGATGGCCGGGTTACGCGCGGACGGTTATCCGAGCGGAATCCGGCCCTTGTTGACCTCGAGCCAGGCGGCAAACGTCTTTAGCTCCGGATTCAGCGCCCGCGCCGTTGCCAGGTTGCGCGCCCCGCAGAAGTACGACTCAAAGTCGCGCTTGAACTGAAACATGTTGCCGAGATCGTCGGCGCCGGGGAAGCCGAAGCCCCGGTAGACCTCGGGCGGGACATCCTGGTAGCGCACCTCCTGCCCCAGCGCCTTGGTGAAGGCCGCGGCCATCTGCGCGCCGGTCAGATGCTCGCCGGCGATGCCGACGGTCTTGCCGATATATTCGCCGCCCTTCTTGAAAACACCGTAGGCACAACGACCGATGTCCTCGGAGGCGATGCCCGGGAGCTTCTTGTCGCCCATGGGGAAAGTGATGGCGAGCTTCCCGTCCGGGCCCTTCTTGGGGCCCATGCCGAAGTGGATGAAGTTGTCCCAATAGAAGGAGGTCAGAAGCAACGTGGTCGGGGCCCCCGCCGCGGCGAAGAGATGGTCGGCCTCACCCTTGGCATCAAAATGCGGCACCTTGTATTTGCCCTGGAGGGTTGGCATCCGGTTGTCGCTCAGGGGCACCCACCTCCGGGTGTCCTCGAGCGTGGACCAGATGACGTGTCGCACGCCGGCTTGTTTGGCGGCGGTCGCCATGGTCTTGGCTTCGGCCAGTTCCTTCTCGGGCGAGAAATGGGCCCAATAGAAGGTGACGCAGTACGCACCGTGCGCGCCGGCGAAGGCGCGCCGGACGCTGTCGGCGTCGTCGAGGTCGGCGGCCACCACTTCCGCTCCAAGTTTGGCCAGGGCCTTGGCCTTGTCGGAATCGACGGCCCGGGTGATCGCCCGCGCGGTGAATCCGCCGGTCGGATCGTTCATGATGGCGCGAACCAGGCCGCCGCCTTGGGCGCCGGTCGCGCCGAGCACTGCGATGATTTTCTTGTCGGACATGGTGGTCAACGAAGTCGGTTTTTGTCGGGGTGATTTCTCGACGACAACCTGTCCGGATCCCTTCAGCCCGCAAGTGACCTCGCGGCTTTGGCCGCCGGCATGCAACGCCGCCCCCGCTTCGGGGAATCCCGGGTTTGGGAGTGGGCAATCGGCTTTGCTCAGCGGATCACGAAATACGGTTGGTTGGCCAGGTCGGCGTCGAAGCCGGGGAACAGCCAGGACCGGCCCGAGGGCTCGCCGATCTCGAAATAATATTCCAGGGGATAGGGCGAATCGGTGTAGGCGCCGGGAATGGCGGCGGCATAACCATCGGCACCCGGCGCCATGGGAGTCACCTGCCAGGCCTCGGCCTGCTGGGTTTGCCGGTACAACAGCCGGACGGCGGCAGGCGGCGTCGGAGCGCGGGTGATCGACAGCGTGAGGTCGACCGGCCGCCCGGGATGGAACGTCGCCGGCGGCACATGCGTGGCTTTTCGCGTCGGCCGCGTGGGCCGGCCCAGCGCTTCCTCGATGAAAGCCGCGGTTTTCGCCGGCGTGGCTTGGGGAGCGGACGTGGACGGCGGCGGTCTCCGTTCCATGAGGGCAATGTCCATGTCAATCGCGGCGAGACGATCGGCCCAGTTGCCCCGCTGAAACCAGCCGCTGCCGTAGGTCATGTCACGCACGTAGGGCTTGGCGGTGGCGGCGATCACGCGCACCCAGGCCTGTCGCGCGGCGCGATAGGTTTTGACCGCGAGGTCCCGCGTTGTCAGGTCGCCCGTGCGTTCGAACAGGGCGTACAGAACCGCCGCGCGCAGTTTCCGGCCGAAAAACCATCCCAAACCGATCTGCGTCTCGAGATCCGTAACCCAACGGCGAAACTCAGCGGCGGAGGCATCGCCGCTGGCGGCATTCGCCCGGTCGAGCCCGGCGGTGGCGGCAGCGGCGAGATCTTCCATCCACTGGGCGACCTCAATGGGGGAATATTTCCCACTCACCTCGCCCCGCAGCAGTTCGTCCGCAAAATCGTCGACCCGCGCGAACAACTGGGGGTCCAGCGGGCTGACCGTGCCAAAAAGCTTGGGGTCGGGTGTGTCGGTGTAGGGCTGGGGATGGGAGTCGTCGACGACCGACATGTTCACGTACATCTCGGGCCAGTAATTGTTATTGGCGGCCGAAGGCATATGCGCCGTGGTGAAAAGCGGCAGGATCCGACTCGCGGCCGCCAGCGCCGTTTCCACCGGTTCCGCCGCGGCGCCGTAGTCACGCTTCAGTTGACGCCGCCACGTCTGGGGTTCGGTGGCAGGATCGTAAAGCATCCGGCCCCACAGGCGATAAGTGTAACGATACTTCTCGAATTCGTCCGGGCGCGCATGCAGCGAGGCGTCGGCATACCCATCGCGTCCGCCCGGAAGGCCGGAGCCCTTGCGCCCCTTGAACGCGAGCGGGTCGAAGACTTCGCCCCCGAGACTGCCGCAGAACCCCATCGCGCGTCCGTAGCCCGCCGCGAAGGTGGGGTCGCCCCAGAGCAACACCCGCTGCGTGCCGGGCCAGACACGATACACGATGCCGTAGGGACGGTCGCGCTTCAGCAGGTCTCCGTACCCGTAGCGCAGAAAACTGCGCGCCCCTTCGCTTTGGGCGAACAGACCGGGCCCGACCCGCCGGGTCGGCAACTCGGTCGGGCGGATGGCCGCCTGATGGTAGGGAAGACCGAGGTGTTCGGCCCAATATTTGGGCGAGATGGTGAGGGGTAATCCGATGCTCAGCGCGGCCTAGATCGTCGGCTGATCGATGCCCTTCGCATGGAGGTCGATCGTCACGCGGCGTCCGCTGCGCCGGCAGCCGTCGAAGATCGTACGCCACAGTCCGTAGCTGCCCTCCGGCACGCCGCTTTCGCCGTGGATGCGAAATGTCACCCCAGTGATGTTGGGGCAGGCCTTGAGGATAAGAGCCAGCGCCTCCCGGCAGTACGGCCCCTCGGTCTGCGGTGTCAGCCCCTCGATGGTGTAATTGGCGGCGGGACTGTCGATCCACCGGTACGCGTGGGTCCACAACCCAAGTTGAAAATCGAGGCCCCGCGCGGCCGCCTCGTCGCTGATGAACCGCAGCATCTCGAGGTTGCGGTCGCGCTCGGCGTCGGGCAGGTTTCGCGCCCGCACGTCGAAGCCGGGCACGGCCAGCAGGAAGGGATAGGCAAAGTAGAAGTAGGTGTCCCGCAGTCCGGTCGGCGAATCGTAGCCCAACCCCAAGGCCAGGTTGAAACGGTTGAAGCGTTCGGTCGCCAGGCGCGAAAGGTAGCGGCGCCAGAAATCGCGGTCGTTGAACCAGGCCTGGTCCTCCACGTCGCTGACAAACAGCCGCATGACGCTGCGGACCTGGTTGGCCGGTTGGCCGGTGACCGCCGCGGCGGGTTGCAGGGCCGGCCAGGGCCCGGGCGCCGAGTTGACGGCATCGGCCAGGTCGAGCAAGGCGTAGACCAGACCGCGGGCGTCGCGTCCGCCGACGAACAGGACCGCGCGCGTTCCCAGGCGGGCCGGGGCCACGACAAGTGATTCCGCCGCCGCCGGCACGTTGACTCCTGCTTCGCGGCAATGCGGGGAGGCCGCCCCGGCGATAATGAGGCACAGATCCGCCGGACGGGCCTCGCCCACCTTCTGCACTTGGCGCACCTCGATGCCCTGTCGGGTCAGCGCATCGCGGAGCTGTCCGCTCGCCCACTGTGCCGCCTTGGCCGCGGCCACGGGGTCGGCCGGATCGCTGACGATCGCCACGGCCCGGGGCGGACCGCCGGCGGTCGCCTCGTTGGCGCTGAGGCGGCTGCCGAACAGGCCCCCGGCCAGGCATCCGGCGGTGACCGATCCGGTTTGGATGAGGAATTCACGTCGATTCATGGGGGCCTTTGCGATTGGATTGGGAAACTCAGCCGAAGAGAACGGGCGTGGCCGAGCGGGAGTCGTAGAGGGGATGTTTGGGCTGTCCGCTCGCGTTGCGTTCCAAGCAATAGGCCTTTCGCCGGTCGACGGCGGCCAGCACCTCCCGGTCGCGGCCGCGATGCGCCCCGTGCTCGCCCCAGCCGAGCATGACCCGGTCCACCTGCGCGTTCCAGTGTGCGATCCAACGGTCGTTGTCGGGCCCGACCGGATCGGGCGCGGCCTTCATCGCCGCGGGATCGGTGGCGCGCCAGGCGAACAGATTGAGCATGACGAAGAAAGCATAGCCCCAGGCGGTGGAGAACCCCCGAATGCGTCGCAGCGTCGGATCCAATTGGTGTTCGTCGGCCGTGCTGGGATTGAGGCCGATCCACGCGATGCCGCGCCCGGGGTCGAGAAGTTCGTCCCAGCGGTGGACGAGGGTGTACCGGTAACGGCGGTCGGGGGAAAAGACACACTCGTTGGGCATGGCGGACGTCCCCAAACCAAAGGCGTCAGCCGACGCAACGCAACGTTTGTCCTCCGCCGGAGGCGCAGGCGCCGGTGTCCCGAGCCGCGGTCAGGGTTCGTAGTCGAGATAGGGTGCGAGCCACTTCTCAGTCTCCGCCACCGTCCGTCCCTGGCGGCGCGCGTAGTCCTCAACTTGATCGCGGCCGAGCCGGCCCACGGCGAAGTATTTTGCGGCGGGATGATTGAAGTAGAAGCCGCTCACGCTGCTGGGCGGGTGCATGGCGAAGTTCTCCGTGAGCGTGATCCCGGTGGCGGGCGTGGCGCCGAGCAAATCGAAGAGGGCGCCCTTTTGCCGGTGGTCCGGGCACGCGGGATAGCCCGGAGCCGGTCGAATGCCGCGATATTTCTCGCGGATGATCTCCTCCATGGAAAGCCGCTCCGCGCGGCCGTAACCGCAGAACTCGCGGGCGCGCCGGTGCAGGAGTTCGGCGAGCGCCTCGGCCAGCCGGTCGCCAAGCGCCTTGGCCATGATGGCCGAGTAGTCGTCGTGGGCGGCCTCAAACTCCCGGGCGAGCGCCTCGACCCCGTGCCCCGCGGTCACGGCAAACCCGCCGACGTAGTCGAGCCGGCCGGAATCACGCGGAGCGATGAGGTCCGCCAGGCAGTGGTGGTGCTGGCCGGCGGGCTTTTCCTGTTGCTGCCGGAGAAAATGAAAAGTGGCGATCACCTGCGAGCGGCCCTCGTCGGCATACAGCTCGACGTCGTCGCCGATCGCGTTGGCCGGCCAGAAGCCGAAGACGGCCCTGGCCTGGTATCGCTCTTCGCGCACCACGCGGGCGAGCAGGTTCTGGGCGTCGGCATGGAGCCGGGACGCTTCCGGCCCGACGGCGGGATCCCGCAGCAAGTCGGGAAAGCGCCCGTGCAATTCCCATGCGCTGAAGAATGGTCCCCAGTCGATGTAGGGTACGATGTCCGCGAGCGGCACCGCGGCGAACGTCCGTGGGCCAAGGCATTCCGGCTGGGGGATGTCCACCGCCGCCCAGTCGACCGGCGTCCGGCGTTCGCGGGCGGCGGCCAGGGCCCGCAGCGGTCGGCGGGACCGACGGTTGGAAAACTCGCGCCGCTGATCCTGCTGGCGCGCGCGGACGTCGTCGACGAAGGCCGGCCGGCGGCCGGGGTTGAGCAGCGAGTTCACGACATTGACCACCCGCGACGCATCGAGCACGTGCACCACGGGGCCCGCGTACTCCGGGGCGATCTTGACCGCGGTATGGGCGGCGCTGGTCGTGGCGCCACCGATCAGCAAAGGCAGGTCCAGGCCGGTGCGCTGCATTTCGCGCGCCACGTGCACCATTTCGTCGAGCGAGGGAGTGATCAAGCCGGAGAGGCCGATGATGCCGGCCTTTTGCTCGTGCGCGACGGCCAGGATCTTCTCGCACGGCGTCATGACGCCGAGGTCGATGACTTCGTAATTGTTGCAGGCGAGAACCACGCCGACGATGTTCTTGCCGATGTCGTGGACGTCACCCTTGACCGTGGCCATGACCACCCGGCCCTGGGGATGGACCTCACCGCCAGTGGCGGCGAGCCGGCGTTTCTCCTCCTCCATGAACGGGGTGAGGTAGGCGACCGCCTTCTTCATCACCCGCGCGGATTTCACGACCTGCGGCAGGAACATCTTGCCGGCGCCAAACAGGTCGCCGACCACCCGCATCCCGTCCATCAGGGGGCCTTCAATGATGTCGAGCGGCCGCGGGTATTTCTTTCGCGCCTCCTCGGTGTCGGCCTCGACGAACAAATCGATTCCCTTGACGAGCGCGTGCTGCAATCGCTCTTCGACGGCGCCAGCCCGCCAGGCGTCGGCTGTCGGGACCCGGACGTCGGCCGCCGGGTGGTCGCCGTCGGCGCCGGTCTTGAGCTCGTCGGCGAACCGCACCAGGCGCTCGGTGGCGTCGGGCCGGCGGTTGAGCAGCACGTCCTCGATGAGTCCGCGGAAGTCCCGGGGAATCTCCTCGTAAACGCCCAGCATGCCGGCGTTGACGATGGCCATGTCGAGGCCGGCGCGGATGGCGTGGTAAAGGAAGGCGGTGTGCATGGCCTCCCGCACCGGGTTGTTGCCGCGAAAAGAGAACGAGACGTTGGAGACGCCGCCGCTGACCTTGGCGCCGGGAAGCGTGCGTTTGATTTCGCGGACCGCGGCGAAGAAATCGACGGCGTAGTTGTTGTGCTCCTCGATGCCGGTGGCGACGGTGAGAATGTTCGGATCGAAGATGATGTCGCCAGGAGGGAAGCCGAGGCGATCGACGAGGAGTCGGTAGGCGCGGCGGCAAATTCGCACCTTGGCCTCGCGATCGACCGCCTGGCCATGTTCGTCGAAGGCCATCACGACCGCGGTGGCGCCGTAGCGACGGACGAGCCGGGCCCGGCGGAGGAACTCCGCCTCGCCGTCCTTGAGGGAGATCGAGTTGACGACCCCCTTCCCTTGAAGGCATTTCAGACCTGCCTCGAGCACGCTCCATTTGGAACTGTCGAGCATGATGGGCACGCGGGCGATCTCGGGCTCGGCCGCGATGAGATTGAGGTACCTGGTCATCGTAGCCTCGCCGTCGATCAGGGCCTCGTCGACGTTGACGTCGAGGAGGTTGGCCCCGTTCGCCACCTGCTGGCGGGCGATGGCCACGGCCGCCTCCCAATCGCCGGCCTTGAGCGCCTTGGCGAAGCGCGGAGAGCCGGTGATGTTGGTGCGCTCGCCGATGATGATGAAGCGGGAGGCGGTCGGGTTCACGGGGCGGGCTTGGTCGGGGGGACGGGGGATGACCGCCGTTCACGCGATAGTCAAAGGCTCGAGGCCGCTCAGATGCAGCGCCGTGGGCGACACGGCCGGAACCGGTCGCGGCGGAAACTGCGTGATCGCCTGGGCGATGGCGCGGATATGATCGGGAGTGGAGCCGCAGCAGCCGCCCAGGAGGTTGACCCAGCCGGCCGCCGCGAATTCCGCGAGGGTGGCGGCCATCTCGTCCGGTGTCTCATCGTAGCCGCCGAAGGCGTTCGGCAGGCCGGCGTTGGGGTAACAGGTGACAAAGCAGCCGGCGATGCGGGACAATTCCTCGAGATAGGGGCGCATCTGCTTGGGACCGAGGGCGCAATTGAGGCCGACGCTGAACGGGCGGGCGTGCGCCACGGAGCGATAGAATGCCTCGACCGTCTGGCCGGAGAGAGTGCGACCCGAGGCGTCGGTGACTGTGACGGAGATCATCACAGGCAGGCGTGCCGAAAGTTCGTCAAAGAGCGTCTCGACGGCGAAGACCGCCGCCTTGGCGTTGAGGGTGTCGAAGATCGTCTCGATCAGCAGGATCTCGGCACCGCCGTCGACGAGGGCCCGCGCCTGCTCGTGGTAGGCCGCAACCAACTGATCGAAGGTGACGCCCCGGAAGTCCGGGCGATTGACGTCGGGCGAAAGGGAGGCGGTGCGGTTGGTCGGGCCGAGGGCGCCGGCCACGAAGATGCGACGTTGATATTTGTCTTCGCCCCAACGCGCCGCCCGCCGACAGAGCTGCGCGGCGATGCGATTGATGTCTGTGACGCTGGCTTCCAGGTGATAGTCGCCTTGGGAGATCCGCGTGCCGTTGAAGGTATTGGTCGCCACGATGTCGGCTCCGGCGGCGACGAAGGCGCGATGGATGTCCTCGATGATCTCCGGTTGAGTCAGACAAAGGACGTCGTTGTCGCCCCGAAGATCGCGCGGGTGGTCGCGGAAACGCTCGCCGCGAAAGTCCGCCTCGGTGAGCTGGCGGGCCTGCGCCATCGTGCCCTTGGGCCCCTCAAGGACGACAATGCGCTGCTCGAATAGGCGGCGCAATTCCGCGACGATGGGCGAATCCGGCGGAGAGGACGAAGCGGTGGGCATGAGATGTATCTACATATCAAGATATGATGATATGAATAATGCAACTCTCATCTCGGGTCGTGTCCCCATTGGAATGCCCCGGAGCGACCTCGGCCTGGCAGGGTCCGCCAAGGCGGATCCTGCCAGGCGCCGCGGGCGGCTCGGCGTCGTTCCGGCCAAAAAACGCGCTTGCCGCCGGCGGCGCCGCGCTGCATACCGCCCCGTCGTTTGTTCTTTGTCTCGGTTCCAGACACGCAGGGAAGGCCGTGAGAACCGGCCACAGTAGCGCTGCGGTATCGCATCACAAACCCCGGACGGCCGGGCGCCCCGCGCGGCAGTCTGAGATTGTCCAGACTGTCGCCAGGGAGCGAACGGCCGACAAAGCCAATTGAGGCGTCAGCCTCGGTGAAGGCGAGGGGCGAGGCAGCCCGCGGGCATGACGGATCATTTCCGCGTGCCTCGAGGGCGGGAAATGCGGAGTCCGAATATCTGGTTCTGGAAGCTCACTGCGCCGGCCCGGATGCGCGCGCCGGCGAGAAACCTTCATCGCATCAATGAAGGGTGAGAGTGGAAGTGCCGGGTATGGCGCGGCGCCCGCGATGGCGGTGCCCACGACGATCCCAATTTCTGCTCTTCCCACGGAACCAATCAGAGCAGAAATGAATACCCATCCGCCGGCGCGCTCGCCGCGCCGAGGTCTGGTTTCCCTGGCGGCGATCGGTCTGTTGCTGACCGCCCTGGCCGGCCGTGCCGCCGCCGCGGCCGAAACCGAATCCGTCCCGCTCGGCCCCGTCGTGGTCTCGGCGACCCGTACGCCCGTTCCCATCAGCACCGTGGGCAGCAGCGTCGCCTTCATCTCCCATCAGGAACTCGCGGACGCCCAGGTCGACTCCTTGGCGGCAGCCTTGGGAGCGTTTGCCGGGGCACCGGCCCTGCCCAGCGGGGCACCGGGGGCGTCGACCTCGCTCTTTCTGCGCGGCGCGAATTCCAACCAGACCCTGTTTCTGGTCGACGGTCTGCGCTTGAATGACGCGAACACCGATTACGCGGTGTTTCTGGGGGGCGCCACCCTTTCCCCGTCCGACCAGATTGAAATCGTCCGTGGTCCGCAGAGCACGCTCTATGGCGGCGAGGCGGTGGGCGGGGTCGTATCGGTGCGAATGCTGCCGGGGGAAGGCTCGCCGTCCGCCACGCTTTCGGCGGAAGGCGGATCGTTTGGCACCATCCGGGGATCCGTGGCCGCCCAGGGGGCCAAGAACCCGTGGGCATACAACGCCTGGTTTGAAAGCGGGCACACCGACAACCAGCGCGCCAACAACGCGCTGGCCGACACCAACTTTGCGGTGCGGTTGGACCGACGGGTGAACTCCGGGCTGTCGCTGGGCGCGACGTGGCGCGGCTTCGTCGACCGTTACGGCTCGCCGGGCGATCGTTTCACGAACGACCCGGACAACCAGGACCGCGAACAAAACCAGCTCGCCACGCTTTTTGCGAAATTCACCATTTCCCCGGACTGGTCGGGGCGGGTCACTCTTGGCGGCCAGGACCGCCGTTTTGTCTCTTTCAACCCGACTCCGGGCCAGCCCCCGCAAATCACGCACGTGATCAACCGGCGGGCGGTGCTGGACTGGCAGAACACGTTTCTGCCCGGCGGGGGGCACCGGCTGACGGCGGGGCTGACGGCCGAACGGAGCGAGACCCGCAACGACGGATTCGGGAACATCGATCGCAGCCAGCGCCTGCTGGCCCTCTTCGCCGAGGACGAGTGGACGCCGGCAAATGATCTCCACTTCACCGCGGGCTTGCGCAGTGACGATCATGACACCTTCGGCCGGGCCACAACCGGACGCGTGACCGCCGCTTGGCTCCCCGGGGGCGGGCGCCTCAAGCTGCGGGCGAGCTATGGCACCGGATTTCGCTCGCCAGGCTTCCTCGACCTCTACGGTCAGAGCGCCTATTACGTGGGCAATCCGAATCTGCGACCGGAACACGCACGGGGGTGGGATGGCGGAGTCGATGTGTACCTGCCGAAAAAGAGCGGCACGCTGAGCGCGACCTGGTTTGCAACCCGGTTCCGAGATCTCATCGTGTATGATTTCTCGGTGTTCCCGGGCACGACTGAAAACGTGGATCGGGCCCTGACCCGGGGACTGGAGATCTCCGCCCAAGAAAAGCTCCCGGGCGAGGGCGCGTTGCGCGTGGCCTACACCTATCTGGAGGCGAATAACCTCACCCAGCACACCCGGCTTTTGCGCCGCCCGCGCGATCTGTTGACCGTCGGTCTCGCATGGTCGCTGCCCCGGGGCCTTAGGGTCGGTGCGGGCGTCGTCTTCGTGGCGGGCCGGCAGGATGTCGACCCGGTAACGTTCGCAACGATCAATGCGCCGGATTACACGGTAGCCCGCCTCTATGGTGCCTGGAGCCTTAACAACCGCATCACCCTCAAGGTCCGCGTCGAGAACCTGCTGGACGAGCATTACGAGCCGGTGAGCGGTTACCCCGCGCTGGGCGCGGGAGTCTTTGCCGGGATTGAGGCGAAACTGTGATGTTCCAAGCCCGGCGGTCAACCGGGGCCATCCGCCTGGCGGCCGGACCAGCCAGAATCAACCGTGCCGCCCCGGCGCGGTGATGGAATGCCAACGCCGACAGTGAGCCGATCACCGTCCGGGTTGGATCCGGAGAATGGAAACCCGCCAGACCGGTATCACCACGGACTCCAGCCGGAGAAGTCGGTGACGATGGTGTCCACCCACCGCAGAGGCCGGTGGGCGCGGAACCAAGCGGTGAATCGTTGATAAAGACGCGGTGTTTTCATGAACGACCAACCTCCGCTGCTTGGGTCACGCATTCAGAACGGGAGTTCCCCCCGATCGGTCGAGACGAAGCGGGAATGCCTCAAGCGTAACTCACCGCCGGCTGCCCGTAGAGCGTGCGCGCCGTCAGGAAGAAATCGCTCAAGGACAACGCCGGCCGCAGGTCCGGACACATATTCATGAGCAGGGTGCGCAAATATTCGCGGGCGCGGGCGATCCGGCTTTTGACGGTGCCCACGTTGATACAGAGGGCCCGCGCGATCTCCTCGTAGGAAAGGTCGAGGATGTTGCGCATGATCAGGATCTCGCGATGCTTGTGGTCGAGCTGCTCCATGCACTGCGCGACCAGCGTGGTGAACTCGGTACTCGCGGTTTCTTGCGCGGGATCGTGATCGGAGGCGGCGACCAAGTCGGCGAACGTGGCGTCCGAGTCGTCGGCGAGGGGGCGATCGAGCGACACCCACTGGTGCCGCCGGCGCCGAAAGAAATACCAGTAGCGGTTGCGAGCGAGATTGAGGGCGATGCGGTAGAGCCAGGTGGAAAGTGACGATTCGCCGCGAAACCGTCCCAGCCCACGGTAGGCGCGGATGAAAGTATCCTGAGTGATTTCTTCGGCGTCGGCGGCGTTGTGCAGGAGATTCAGCGTCAGGCCGTAGATGCGGCCGCGATAGCGGTTGACGATTTCGGTGAAAGCCGACTCGTCGCCGGCGGCAAAGCGATTGACCAAGGAGTCGTCGATGGCTGCGTCACTTGGCGTCGTTCCACCCGCCGGCTCGGTCGACAAATCGTTTAAGGGATGGCTGGTGATTCGATTCTGCATAGAAACGGAGAGATGTGATGAGGAACACCGCTCATGTACCTTTAATGGTGCCAATCGGCGGTAATTGGTCGTAATACGGTTCAGGATAATATCTTAAGATTTTTTCGGGCTTAATGGCTCCGAGCACTTGGCATGCGCTTTGCACGGTCTCACCGTCGATTTGGTTGCAGATCGCACGATCATGACCTTGGCCCGTCGTCGCGCCCAAAGATGCGGGAGGAACGACCGACTCGTCGCGTCGATTGCGCATTTCCGCGGTTAGGGGGGCCCGGCGGCACGTCCACGTCGCCGGCCGGCGAATGCCCCTCCACCGGGGTGTCGCGACGCCGGCAACGCGGGCCTCATCCTTGCGAGCCGGGTTTTTTCGGGCCCGGTTCGCGTGACGCACGACGGCCGTTGTGCGCGGTGATCGGGCCGACCTTGAGCATCGATCCCTGCGCCACGGCATGACGGCGCTAATCACGCGACCCGTTTCGCAAAAGGCGGCGTGACACTTCCGTGATGGACTCCGGCTGCTATCAGCCGATTGATCCGCGATGGGGTGGTCTGGCAAAGGGCCTGACTGTCGGCCGACGCGGGGTCTGGCGGCGGGCGACAAGCGCAGCGCTATTTGCCTTGAACCACTCCGGGGGCCGGTTGAGCTTCGAGCCCCGATTTGCCTTCCGACGTTTCCCTTTTTTCGGTTCCCGAGCCGGAGTTGCTCACGCGGTTGGGCAGTTCCGGCAACGGACTATCCGCGGCGCAAGCCACGCAGGTTTTGGCCGAGAGGGGCCCGAACACCGTGGCGGTTGGCCGTCGGCATTCGTTTTTGCTGGACCTGCTTGATCGCTGCCGGAATCCGCTGGTCGTCCAATTGCTCATCATCGCCGGCGTGTCGTACCTGATGGCCGACCTTCGCTCCGCGGTCGTGGTCGGAGTCATGCTGTTCCTAAGCGTTTTCCTGTCCTACCTTCAGGAGACCCGCTCGTCCCGCGCCGTGGAGAAGCTGCAGAAGCTCGTGAAGACCACCGTCACGGTATTGCGCGACGGAAAGGAAACGGAGGTGCTATTGGAGGAGATTGTGCCGGGCGACGTCGTGGTGCTCGCAGCGGGGAGCCTGATCCCGGCGGATCTACGCGTCTTGTCGGCCAAGGATTTCTTCGTCACGCAGTCCGCGTTGACGGGTGAGTCCATGCCGGTGGAGAAGAACGCCGACGCCAACCAGCCGCCCGGGCGCGCGCCATTCGACTTCACCAACGCGTGCTTCATGGGTAGCAACGTGCTGAGCGGCTCGGCGCGGGGCATCGTGCTGGCCACGGGGGCCCGCACCTACTTCGGTACGCTGGCCCAAAAGCTGGCGGCCAAACGGGAGGCCACCAGTTTTGACTCTGGAATCAGGAGCTTCACGTGGCTGATGATCCGCTTCATGGTGGTCATGGTTTCGATCACCTTTCTGATCGTCGGGTTGACCAAGCACAATTGGGTGGAAGCGTTGGTGTTTTCACTGTCGGTGGCGGTCGGGCTGACGCCGGAGATGTTGCCGATGATCATGACGGTGTGCCTATCGAAGGGCGCTTTGATGATGGCCCGGAAGAAGGTCATCGTGAAACAGCTCCATGCGATCCAGAACTTCGGGGCCATGGACGTGCTCTGTACCGACAAGACCGGCACGCTGACGCAGGACCATGTGGTGCTCGAGCGCTATGTCGATGTGACCAACCGTCCCAGCGAGGACGTGTTGCGTTACGCGTACATGAATAGCTTTTACCAGACCGGACTGCGCAACCTGCTGGATCGGGCGATCCTGGCCCACACGGAACTCGACGTGGAGCGCAACTGCCGCAAGGTCGACGAGATCCCGTTCGATTTCAAACGCCGCCGGATGTCGGTGGTGATCGATTACGAGGATCGGCACGTACTGATATGCAAAGGAGCCGTCGAGGAAGTGTCGGCGGCGTGCGACAATTACCAGGTCGACGAGGACATCAACCCGCTGATCCGTCTGATCCGCGACGACCTGATGGACGAATACCGGAACCTGAGCGCGCAGGGCTATCGGGTGCTGGCGATCGCCTACCGGGAGTTCGATCGCACCAAACCGACGTTTACCGTGGCGGACGAGAGCGAGTTGATCCTGTTGGGCTACATCGCGTTTTTCGACCCGCCCAAGGACACCTCGGCCAAAGCCATGGAGGCGCTGGCCCGCTCCGGAGTGCGGGTCAAGATTCTCACCGGCGACAACGAGCTGGTGTCCCGCAAAGTCTGCAACGATGTGGCCATGCCGATCACCAAGATCGTCACCGGCCCGCAGCTGGCGGCGCTGGACGAATCGGCGTTCGGGCGCGAGGTCAACGAAGCCAATGTCCTCGCCCGCCTGACGCCGGATCAAAAAGAGAAGGTCATCAAAACCCTGCGCGGGCAGGGCCGGGTGGTCGGCTTTCTGGGCGACGGCATCAATGATGTGCTCGCCATGAAAGCGGCCGACGTCGGCATCTCGGTCGACACGGCGGTTGACGTGGCCAAGGAGTCAGCGGACATCATCCTGCTGGAGAAGAGCCTGCTCGTCCTGGAAGACGGCATCATCGAGGGGCGGAGGGTTTTCGGGAATATCATCAAGTACATCCGGATGGGAGCCAGTTCCAACTTTGGGAACATGTTCAGCGTCGTCGGCGGTTCGTACTTTCTGCCGTTTCTCCCGATGGCCCCCATTCAGGTGCTCGTGAACAACCTGCTCTACGATTTTTCCCAGGTTGGAATCCCTCTCGACCACGTCGACCAGGAATACCTGGACAAGCCGCGTCGCTGGAACATCCGGAGCATCCGGAATTTCATGGTATTTATCGGCCCGATCAGCTCGGTCTTCGATTACGCCACGTTCTTCCTGATGCTCTATTTCTTCGGCTGCATCGGTTATGGCGCCGCCGGCACGCCGGCCGCCACCAAGCTTTACTTGGAGCGATTGTTTCACACCGGCTGGTTCGTGGAGTCGATCCTCACCCAGACGCTGATCGTGCATATCATCCGTACGCACCGCATTCCTTTCCTGCAGAGTCGCGCCAGCAGGACGATGAGTTTCACGACGCTGCTGATCATGGCGGTCGGCGTCTGGCTGCCCTTTTCCCCGCTCGCCCATTACCTCGGTTTCGTGCGCCTGCCCCTGATATTCTTCGTCTGGGTGGCCGGCTTCCTGGCGGCCTACGGCGTCTTGGCCCATGGCGTGAAGATGTGGTTTGCCCGCCGCTACGGCACCGACTAGTTGACTACAAATCATGCGCAGCATCCTGACCGCCCTGCAGGAAGGCCGGCTATTCGAACTGCCTGAGTCCGGCAAGGCCCGGGCTTTGGAGTTTCTTGCCCGCATTCTGGACGCCAATCCCGATATCGAGATGGGGACGGACACCATTGAGGAGATCAAACAACGCGAACAGGAGTGCAACACGGGGATCGGCCTGGGCGTGGGTGTGCCGCACGTGCGGGCCCACCGCGAGGAGGGCGAGCTCTTTTGCGCCATCGGCTGGTCGTCGTCGGGCATCGACTACGGGTCCTCCGACGGTTTGCCGGTGCACCTGGTGGTGATGTACTACATCCCGGGCGCGCAAAAGAACGTCTACCTCAAGGAGGTCTCGATTCTGGTCAAGGCGATCCGGCGGACCGGCGGCATCGAGCCGATCGCCCGCGCCCCGGACCTGAATGCGGTGCGCAACCGCCTCCTGGATTGGGTGAGCGAGGTGGCCAGCGACGCGGGGCCCGAAGCGGTGGCGCGAATGATCAAGCTGGAGGTGAAACAGGCCCAAGTGGTCGCGCCGGCCATGGCCGAACTGGCGGCGGCGACCGTTCAGCGCGGCGCGCGCGCCGCGGCGTTTTCGGTGTTGGTCGCCCCTCCCAGCGGGGTCTTTGTGCTGGCCCGGGACCCCGATTGGGTGAACGCGATCGAGAAAGAGAATGGCCTCGCGCACCGCCTGGCGGGCGGGGAACCGTTCGTGGCGGGCGGGCGGCAGTTGTTCGTGACCGAAGCGACCCCCTTGGCCAATGGCCGCGTGCTTTACCAATGCGTGGCGGTGAACTCTCCGCCCGAGCCGGGTCCCCCTCGATAACTCCCCCGTCCGCACACAAAAAAGCCATGCGCGGGCGACGCATGGCTCGTGGTTGTTGCCGGGAGCGGAGCGACTACTGTTTCGGCATCTGCGCCTCGATGGCCGACAGGCGCTTTTCCAGCGAATTCATTTCGCCAGCCAGCTGCTCCTCGAGCTTCTTGCGCTCCGTGCTGTCGACGATGCTGAGGCTGGCGGCATCGCGCACGACATTGGCGGGAAGCGTCAGGATGCGCGTCACGAGTGACTGATCCTTGAAGCTGCTGAGATAGAGGGCGGTCACCTTCTGGGCCAGGGTCAACGAGTCCCGGGCCACCGCCTCCGTGGCGATGAGGTTGTTGTTGAGCTGCTGCTTGGAGGCGAGTTCGCTGGTCAAGACGTTGCTGATCTGGTCGGAGATCTTTTGGCTGTAGGCGCTGATCTGTTCGCGGGTGAGATTCTGATCCTTTGCCATATCAGCCAGGATCGGCTGGATGCGTTCGGCCAACCGGGAGGAGACCTTGTCGACTTGTTCATTCTGCTGGTGCTCGGCCTCCTCCGGTGTCTTTGGGAGGGGATTATATGGCTGGATTTTTTGAGCGATCGCCTCCGCCAACTGGTTCACCCGCTCCGCATTCATCTTGGCCACCTCCTCCTGGGTCATGAACATGTCCGCCGACCGCTTCTGAATCGCGTCCTTGAGGAGGTTGTTCACGTCGTTGATCTGGCGCCGGGTGTCTTCGGACGCAGCCTTGAGGTCGGTATTGGTCTGCTCGCGCAACGCGGCGATCTCTTCCTGCTGCTGGCGGGCTGTCTGCACGCTCTTCACGTCCAGCCAGACGACGGCTCCGACGACTAGAACGGCGATAATGATGACGGCAGGCAGTTGCTCTTTCAGTTTATGCCACATAGTGGGGCTGGGGTTAAAATTTTATGAAGCTTAGGCGGAGGCGCTTGTAAAAGCAATGTTACTTTGGGGAGGGCAACCGAGGTGTCACGGGCGCTGAATTGCCGCAACGTGCACACCATGAATCCCAACTGCGTTCGCCCGACGTTGCTTCATCATGCCGTGTGCCACACCGGCGAATGACAGCGTTTACGGACCAAAGTTCGAGAAACACTGCAATCCCCCTCCAAGGAGTGGTCCGGCCTCATAACCGGAATTTGGTTGATTCAACTTCGCACAACGTTGGTCGAGTCGTGCCAGAATGTCAGTTCGAGCGCCGTGTCTCGCGTGTGAAAGGAATTAAACAGCAAAGAGATAAGTGCCGCCCCGGGCGTCGCGATGGCCTCGTTGTTTCGTCGAACTTGGGACCTCCAAGTTTCGGGGCGATTCGCGGCGGGAGTGGGTTGCGGTGCAACAAGATTAATAACAACGACCGCCAAACTAATAAGATGGGCGATGGTTGAAATCTTGGCATCAACCGGCGTCTTACAATTGTGCTATAGGTACACTCGCTCCCGCTTAGCGGGAGATTCGGGGTAACTAGATTAGGCAAATGGCGGGCCGCTTAGGGGTAGGCGGCCTGCCTCATTTTTGGCCCCGGTATGAATGGTTCGGCGAGCGTTCGGTCGGACAAGAGAAACGACGTAAGTCTCGATTCGCGTCCGCATGATGCCGACAGGATCGAAGACCGGCCTTGAATTATTCCATCAATCTGTACTCCGGTATCGACAAACAGACAAAAGCTTACACAGTTCTTCACAAGATATCCACATCGATGGAACACCTGAGCGGGGTTATTGCCCATCATTCACAGCTCAAGGTCACGGGGAAGGTAAAGACATTTGTCCTGGACACGAATGTCCTGCTGCATGACCCGCAGTCGGTCTTCAAGTTCGAGGACAACAACTTGGTAATTCCAGTCGAGGTCCTCGAGGAACTCGATGCGATCAAGAGCGAGCAATCCACCGAGCGGGGTCGCAATGCCCGGCGGGTTCATCGCATCCTCCAGGAGTTGTTGCCCAACTCCCGCGCCATGCTGGAAGGCGTCAAGCTGTCCAACGGAGGCACCCTGTCAGTGATCATCAACCAGTTCCTGGTCGACAACGATCGGGAAACACCGGTGATGCAGCGACTGCGGGCGATTCTTCCGGATCTGACCAAAAAGGACAACCGGATCATCGCCTGCGCGCTTTTTGTCCAGCAGACCTTTCCGCCGCCGACGATTTTGGTGACCAAGGACGTCAACGTGCAGCTCAAGGCCCGGGCCGTGGGCCTGGAGTCGCAGGACTACCTGAACGACAAGGTGCCCGAAAGCCCGGAGGAAGACTCATATCAGCGGATAATCATCGACGTCTACGAGCTGCAGCGTTTCGCATCGGAGGGGGAGTTCCAGCTGGGTGCGACGGCAGCCAAGCCCCTCACCGTTAACGAATACCTGCTGCTGGTCTCGTCCGAGGGGAAGACCATGCCCGCGCGGCACCATGGCGGCGGCCTTTTGCGGCGTCTGCGGATACCGGAGTACGTCAAGGCTCCGGGAGGCATTCCCATCCGCGCGCGCAATCTGGAGCAACAGTTCTTCATGGATGCGCTGCTCGACGAGAGTGTGTCTCTTATCACTTGTTTTGGGAAGGCCGGCACCGGCAAGACCCTGCTGTCGATGGCCTGCGCCCTGTACCAAGC
>JBJKRD010000054.1:0-3780 GCA_046704925.1 Opitutaceae bacterium
GACAAGAAGATCGCCACGATCGATGCGGAGGGCCGGCCGGTCAAACCCACGCGGCCCAACGGCGTGAAGTTCGAGATGTTCGTTTTCGACGCGTTGCCGCACGCCCGCAACCCGCTGGTGGTCGAGACGCGCCGGGCGGACGATTTTTCCCCGGTGAAGAACGCGGAAGGAGTCGACTCGCCGCAAACCGCGCGCGACGACCAGCTGCGCCAGTTCGCGCGCTGGCTGCAGGCGGCGGGGGTCAGCGTGACCACCGATGCGACCGGGTTGCCGGATCGCGCGCTGGAGATTTCGCCGTTGTTCGCCGACGATCAAGCGGCGTTTGCGGAGGCATGGGCCCGCCGGGCGCCGGCGGCCGCGATCGCCGATGGATTCTATTTGGAGTGATCGGGTTTTGCCATTTCGCGGCGGAGCACCCAAGTTGATGGGCAGGTAACATGACTACGCTGGAAAAAATCCGTGCGGCCGCGCAGAACGGCCGCTTGCTCCCTGCCGCCGTGGAAAATCTGACCGCCTGGCTGGCCGCCAGCCTCCCGCCATGGGCGGCCGAAAGCCTCGACGAGCTCGCGGAGCGCGAAGAATGGGGCGAACTGAACGACCGCTTCTACCGCTATCTCGAGTTCGGCACCGGCGGGATGCGGGGCCGGACGATCGGCGTCGTCACCACCCGCGCCGAGACGGGCCGGCCGGGCCCGCTGGGCACCCCGGGACATCCCGGCGTCGGCAGCAACCTGCTGAACGATTTCACGCTGGTGCGCGCCACCATCGGCCTCTACCGCTATGTGCACGGATATCTGGCGCAGGCCGGGCGGTATGACGCCCCCAAGCTCGTGATCGCGCACGACGTGCGCCACTTTTCGCGGCATTTCTGCGAATTGGCGGCGTCGACCTGGTCGCGGCTTGGTGGTGTGGCGTTCATCTTCTCGGAGCCGCGCTCGACGCCGCAGCTCAGTTTCACCGTCCGCTGGCTGAAGGCGCATTGCGGCGTGGTCATCACCGCCAGCCACAACCCGCCCCACGACAACGGCTTCAAGGCCTATTTCGAGGACGGCGCGCAGGTGGTGGCCCCGCACGACCAGGGGATCATCGACCGGGTCAATGCGGTGCCGCTCGATGAGCTCGGCCGGTTCCTGACCGTGGACCTGGCGCGGGTCATCACCCTCGGCCGGCCGGCCGATGACGCTTATCTGGCGGCGGCCGCGCAGGCCGCGGTGGATCCGGCGGTGCTGGCCCGCGCCAAGCTGCGGGTCGTGTTCACCAACATCCACGGCACCGGCGGCATCGCCAGTGTGCCGCTGCTCGCGCACGCCAAGGTCTCGGTGACCGAGGTGCCCGAACAGGTCGCATTCGATCCGCGCTTCCCCACGGTGAAGTCGCCGAATCCCGAGAACGCCGAGGCCCTCGCGCTGGCCGTGGCCCTGGCGGAGAAGAACGGGGCCGACCTGGTCCTCGCCACGGACCCCGACGGCGATCGCATGGGCTGCGCCGTGCGCACCAAGGACGGCGGCCGGATGACCCTGCTCACCGGCAACCAGATCGGCGCCCTGCTGGCGGACTACCGCCTGACGAAATTCAAGGAGCTGGGCTGGATCCCGGCCGCGGGGTCGCCGCGGGCCGCCCTGGTCAAGACGTTCGTCACCACGCCGCTGCAGGATGCGATCGGCCGGGCGCACGGCGTCAAGGTCATCAACACCCTGACCGGCTTCAAATGGATCGCCGCCAAGCTCCAGCGATACCAGCTCGATCTGCAGGACGGCGTGCGCGCCGAGGACGGCGTCGCCGTGGATTACGACGCGACGCCGCTGGCGACCCGGGCCCGCCTGCACCTGCGGCACGGCACGTTCTTTGCGTTCGGCACGGAGGAGAGCTACGGCTACCTGCCCAACGACTTTGTGCGCGACAAGGACGCCAGCGCGGCCTGCCTGATGTTCGCGGAGCTGGCGGCGTGGGTGAAGAGCCGCGGGCTCACGGTGCCGGAGTACCTGGACGAACTCTACATCCGGCACGGCTACTTTCTCGAAGGGGTGATCAACATTTACTACGAGGGCGCGACCGGCGCGGCGAAAATCCGCCGCATCCTTGACACCTACCGCTCCGCCCCGCCCCGCGCCTTCGGCGACGTGGCCGTGACGAAGTTCGAGGATTTCGGACGGCAGACCATCCGCGACGCCGACGGCCGGGAGGTGCCCAAGCAGGATCTCTACTTTGTGACGCTGGCGAACGGCTACGCCTATGCCGGGCGCGGGAGCGGGACCGAGCCCAAAATGAAGTTCTATATCTTTGCGCAGGGCCGGGTCGCCGGAGCCGCCGAGCTGCCGGCCGTCAAGGCGCGGGTGAAGGCCGAGCTGGAGCGCCTCAAGGCGCTGATCGACGCCGACGCGCGGGCGCGCGCGGAAGGCTAGCGCGGACCCCGGGGGCCGATTTCCTCCCCGGCGGCCCGGACCGTCGGCCGGATCACCGCTCCGCCCGGCAACTGCTCGTTCGACAAACGGCGCCCCGGCTGCCAGCCTCAGGCCGGCGCCTTTCCCCCCACCCGCACCTGGCCATGCCGCTTGAGATCATCGGACCGCACCCACTCGCGCGCGACCCCGCCGGGCAGCCGCCCACCCACATCGGCACGATCTTCCCCCGCCACGCCACGCTGGTCACGCTGCCGGGAATCCACGCCACCCAGCGACTCGCGTTTCTCGAGCGACTCAACGAGCTGCGGCGCGCCGACGGCCGACCGCCGCTGACACCGGCGGAGGAGGACCAGGAGGTCCGGCAATCCGTGGACCTGATCTTCACGGCGGACCAGATTCTCATCCGCCCCGATCCCGAACACGTGGAGCCGGCCCTCGCGGCGGACGAGTTGCTGGCCACGCTGACCTCGAAGCGCCGGATCCGGTTCCTTTACGTCATGGAACCGCAGGTCCGGGCCGCGATCCGGGCCCGCGGCGAATACTGGCGGATCAGCCCGCTGCCCCAATCGCGGGAGGACATGCGCCGGCTGATCGAAACGGCGCGGATCGCGATTCACGAACAGCCGGTCTACCGGTACAACCGGTTCACCGGCACCCGGTACCTGACAGCGGCGGAGTTCGCAGGCCTGGATCGTCTCGACGATGCGGCGCTGGCCCGGCAGCTGCGGGAGATAGCGATTCATGCCGGCCGGAGAAATCGGGCCGGCCACCCCGAGGTGGATTTTTTCGGCGCGGATCCCGCGCGGTTTGGCGCCGCGGATTTCCGGCCGGCCCGGACCGCGGATCCGCGCGGGACCGAGTGGCGGCGCCTCCACCGGGAGCTGGCCGCACGCTTCCGCGCCGCCGCCGAAGCGGAGCTGCACCGGGACGATGCGGATGCCGAGGTCTGGTGCAACCGGATGGTCGGCGCCCTCACCGCGCCGCGGGACCAGACCGTCGCCGAGCAGGTGGTGCAGGATCTCAGCCCCGAATTCTTCATGCAGGTGGAGTGGCTGCCCGGCGGGCGATTTGTGGAGGGGGAGTTTCTGCCGGATCCGATCTTCGAGGAAATCGGCGACCATCCCGACGATGAGGGGTTGCAACAGTTGTGCGACCCGATGGTGCGGGGCCTGATCTTCAACTTCATCCGCGAGTACGGCGAACTCGAGTACGTCAACATCGGTCGCGTCCATGAATCCCTCTCGCGGCGGCGGACCGGATCGGGCGGCCGCCGCTCGGTCTACCTGGCGGAGCTGAAACGGCGCGAGGCCGACGCGCCGGCCTTGCGCTTCATCCGCTTTCAGAAATGGGGCATCCGCGAGCGGCTGGACGAGGGCCG
>JBJKRD010000055.1:0-4545 GCA_046704925.1 Opitutaceae bacterium
GGCCGGCGCCGCCTCGCCCCGGAACTTCGGCTCGAGATCGAACTCGGTCAGCCGTCCGCCGCGACGCAGCACCACCGCATTTTCCACGAAATTGCGCAGCTCGCGCACGTTGCCCGGCCACGGGTAGGCCTGCAGATGCCGCATGGCCCCCGGCTCAACCGTGAGCGGCGGGACATTGTTCTCCTCGCTGAATTGCTTGATGAAATAGTCGAGCAACAGCGGGATGTCCTCCGGCCGCTCCCGCAGCGGCGGCATGGTGATGCGGATCACGTTGAGGCGGAAAAACAGATCTTCGCGGAAGCCCCCGTCCTTCACCATCTGGTCGAGGTTCCGGTTGCTGGCCGCGACCAGGCGGACGTCGAGCGGAATCGATTTCATGCTGCCGATGCGCTCCACCGTTTTGGTCTCCAGGAACCGCAAAAGCTTCACCTGCGTCGCGGTCGAAATTTCGCCGATCTCGTCCAGGAACAGGGTGCCGCTGTCCGCCGCCTCGAACCGACCGATGCGCCGTTCGGTCGCGCCGGTAAACGCACCCCGCTCGTGCCCGAACAGCTCGCTTTCGAGGAGCGTCGGCGGCAAAGCCGCGCAATGCACCGCGATGAACGGCGCCCGGGCCCGGGTGCTGGCCTGGTGGATCGCCTGGGCGATCAGCTCCTTGCCCGATCCGGTCTCACCTTCGATGAGAATTGTCGCCCGCGAGGGCGCCACGAGCTTCACCCGCTCGATCACGTCCCGGAGCTTCGGCGAATTGCCCACGATCCCCTCGAAGCTGAACTTCTCGTCCAGCCGCTCGTGCAGTTGTTTCACCTCCACTTCCAAGGTCTTCGTCCGCAGGGCCCGCTGGATGAGAATCTCCAGTTTCTCCAAGTTGACCGGTTTCGTGAGAAAATCGAAGGCGCCCCGCTTCATCGCTTCCACCGCCGTCTCGATGTTCCCGTAGGCGGTCATCATGATGACCACCGGCCGCGAGGACAGCGTCAGCGCCTTGTCCACCACCTTGAGCCCGGATTTTCCGGGCATGCGCAAGTCAGTGATTATCACATGGTATTCCTGCGCATCCAACAGATTGAACGCTTCGTCGGCATTGCTGGCCACCGCGACGTCATAGTGGTCCTCCAATGCCTGCTGCAGGCCCTCACGGGTATGCTTCTCGTCGTCGACAATGAGGACGCTCGGCACCATGCTGCCATGACACCGATCCCGCCTCCCCGGTCAACGGGAAATGAGACGGAACGGCACAGTCGTCCCCCCCCCACGCTGCGCCGGCCGCCTGGACCCGACCGGTCGTCGGCCGGGCGCGAATCAAGGGCGTCCACCCGGACTTCGGACTATCCGTTCCGGGTCGGTCCCCGGGTCTTCCGCACCATGCGGGCCAACGACTCCTCGGGATTGAGCACGCCAACCCGCGCGAGGTCGACCCACATGACGTCGTGCGACTCGTCGCTGACCACCAGCTCCTCGTCCGGATCGGCCTCGACCAGGAAACGCAGATCCAGATGCCAGTGGCCCCCGATCTCCCCGGCCGGCGGAATCCAATGGCGGTCAAGATCGAACAAATCCGGCGAGACGGCCCGCAGCCGGGTCAGCCCGGTCTCCTCCCGCGCCTCGCGCAACGCCACCGCGAGCAGATCGGAATCGCCATCCGCGTGTCCGCCCGGTTGCAGCCATTTGTCGAGCTTGCGATGATGCACCAACAGCACGCGGCGCCGGTCCGGATCGACAATCCAGGCCGAACCCGTGAGGTGACCCGGCACACAGCTCCGCGCGAAGCAGTCCGGGTGGTCCTGCACAAACCGGATCACTTCCGCGGTCATCGCCGCCTCGTGCGGCCCGGCGGCCCGCGGCTCGTGCGCCTGCAACAGACGGAGAACGGCGGTGCGCTCCATGGCGGCTCAGCGCGACGCGCCATCCTCCCGCCAGAGGGGATCGGCCATGAACGGCCGCGGATTGACGAGATGCTGCCACACGTCGTCGACCGTTCCCGCCACCGCAAAGAGCTGGTGCAGCCCCGGCGACTTGAACCGCTCGCGGGTCATGCGCTCGAAGAGGCGCAACAGGTCGTCGTAGAAGCCGTCCTGGTTCACGAGGACGATCGGCTTGGCGAGGAGGTTGAGATAGCGGAGCGTCATCACCTCGACAAACTCCTCGAGCGTGCCGATCCCGCCGGGCAGGGCGACGAATCCGCCGGCCCGCTCCTCCATGAGTTGTTTGCGTTCCCGCAGCGTGGCGACCGTCACGAGTTCGTCGGCGTCGGTCAGCGCGAGCTCGCGCGAAATCATGAACCCGGGAATGATGCCGACGACATGGCCGCCGGCCTCCTTGACCGCCCGGCCCACCACGCCCATTGCGCCGCGGTTGCCTCCTCCGTAGACCAGGCCCCAGCCATGGGCGACCAGCTGCCGGCCGAAAAGCGCGGCCGCTTCATAATATTTCGGATCGAGGTGGTCGCTGGACGAGCAATAGACGCAAAGGAGACCAGGCATGGATTCCCTCACGGATGACACAGAACGCGGCGGATGAAAGCCGAAATAGTTTGTTCGCGCCGGGCCGGGTCGCCGTTATCCGTTGGTCCCGTGACAAAGTCCGCCCCTTACCGGGGCCGGCTGGCGCCATCACCGACCGGCTACCTTCACCTCGGCCACGCCCGGACTTTTTGGACGGCGCAGGAGCGGGCGCGCGCCGCCGGCGGCGCCCTGGTGCTGCGCAACGAGGATCTCGACGCGGCGCGGATCCGGGAAGACTTCGCCACGGCCATGCTCGAGGACCTGCGCTGGTTTGGCTTCGCCTGGCAGGAGGGACCGGACGTCGGTGGACCGTTCGGCCCCTACCGGCAAAGCGCCCGGCGCGACCGTTACCAGGCCGCCCTGGAGGAGTTGCGGCAGGCCGGCGTCATCTATCGCTGCACCTGTTCGCGGCGCGACGTGCAGGATGCTGCCGGGGCGCCCCACGAGAACCCGCCCCGGGCGGCGTGGGTGCCCGACGAGCCCATCTACCCCGGAACCTGCCGCCCGGAAAGGCGCGGAGCCCTGTCGGGTCGACCGACCGTCGCGGTTGCCGCGAACTGGCGGTTTCGCGTTCCCGACGGGGAGGCCCTGACCTTCGTCGACGGCCACTACGGTCCGCAGAGCGCCGTCGCGGGTCAGCACTTCGGCGACTTTATCGTCTGGCGCAGGGACGACGTTCCCGCCTACCAGCTCGCCTGCGTCGTCGACGACGCGGCGATGGGCATCACCGAGGTCGTCCGTGGGGCCGACCTGCTGCTGTCCACCTGCCGTCAGCTGCTGCTCTACCGCGCGCTGGGACTGACGCCGCCCGGATTCTTCCACTGCCCCCTCCTGACGGATGATCAAGGCACGCGTCTCGCGAAACGTCACGATGCCCTCAGCCTCCGGTCGCTCCGGGCCGCGGGCCGCACGCCGGAGGAGTTGAGAAAGGGTAACTGATCGACGGGTAGGCGCACCCGCGTGCAGGCCAAGCGGACCACCGCCGGCTCGACCTTTCTCCGCTTTCTCTGCTACCTCCTATACCCATGGCTCTGAAGATCGGCGTCATCAACGTTTCGGACCGCGCCAGCGCCGGCGTTTATGAGGACACGCCGGGCCAGGCCGCGGTCGCGTTGCTCCGCGAGTGGATCGCGACGCCGTTCGAGGTGGACTACCGGATAGTGCCGGACGATCGGGCGGTCATCGAGGCCGAGCTCCGCCGCATGGCCGATGAGGCCGGCTGCTGTCTCGTGATCACCACCGGCGGCACCGGGCCGGCCCCGCGCGATGTGACGCCGGACGCCACGGTCGCCGTCTGCCCGAAGCTGCTGCCCGGTTTTGGCGAGCTGATGCGGGCCGCGTCCCTCAAACATGTGCCGACGGCGATCCTGTCGCGGCAGACCGCCGGCCTGCGCGGTTCCACGCTGATCGTGAACCTGCCCGGTCGGCCCAAGGCCATCCGCGAGAACCTCGAGGCGGTGTTTCCCGCGATCCCCTATTGCGTCGAACTGGCGGGCGGGCCGTGCCTCGAAACGAATCCGGCGGTCATGCCGGCGTTCCGGCCCAAAGGCTGAGGATGCCTCCCGCGACCCGGCCACGCCTTTGGGTTGGACAGGCGCGAGTCCTCCGGTCATACTCGCACCTGTCAGGGGCAGTTTTTAAGTTCGCTCAACTCTCAACCGGAGGTTTCGCCATGCCCTATCTCAGGATCCAGACCAACCTTCCGCTCAACAAGAAGGCCGAACGGACCATCCTCAAAGAGGCCTCCAGCTTGGTGGCCACGGAGCTCGGAAAACCGGAGGAGTACGTCATGGTGGCGTTGCAGCCCGATACCCCGATGGGTTTCGCCGGCAGCGACGACCCGGCGGCGTTCATCGAATTGAAGGGAATCGGGTTGCCGGCCGCCAAGACGAACCGCCTCAGCCAGGTGCTCAGCGGTTTGATCAATGAGCATCTTGGCATCCCGAGCCAGCGGATCTTCCTTAATTTCGCCGACATCCCGCCCAACCTCTGGGGCTGGAATGGGGACACCTTCTGAGGGACGAGTGAGGGTGAAAGTGAG
>JBJKRD010000056.1:0-2683 GCA_046704925.1 Opitutaceae bacterium
GCCACCAGCGCCGCCCGTTCGACCGCGATGCCGAGGGGCGCGCCCGTCAGGGCATGGTCGGCCCACGCCACCAGCGCCAGCCACCAATGGAGCGGCGCCGCCCAGTGCACCGCGCGCCCCGCCGGCGCATTGTCGTAGTCCACCCGGCGAATCCGCCCGGTGCCCGTGGCGAACATCTGCTGCACCTGCATCACCCAGTGCAGAGTGTCGAGCGTGCCCGTGGGATAGAGCATCGACCGCTTGCCCCGGGCATAACCGGTGGGCGAAGCCGGATCCACCCGCGGGGCATCCACCATGACCCCGTAGCCGGCGGAGAGCCGTTCGATGTGCCGCACGCGCACCGCCGTGTCGATCACGACAAACGCCAGCGCCGCCGCCAGGGCGTAGATCCAGAGGCGAAGCGGGGACCGGGGGGAAAAACTCATGGACTGGTAGGCGACGGCGCGACCCGCAATCTGAACCCGGGTCCGGGCGTTTCAAGCACCGGATGGCGGCCCGGATTCCCGCCCGGCCCTGGCGCGGCCGCCCCGGCCGCCTGCGGATCTGAGTCGCCTGCCGGCCGGCGGTTATTACAGTCGACCGCCATGACCCATCCCGCCCCGTCCCTCCTGAAAGTCGCCATCATCGGCTGCGGCCGTCCCCGCGGCACCGATGGCGCCACCGGCTTCGGCATGGCCCACGCGCACATGACGGGTTACGCCGCCTCCGGCCGCTGCACGCTCGCGGCCGTGGCCGACATCAGCCGGGAGAATGCCGAGGCCTTCGTGGCGGCCCACAACCCGGCCGCGGCGATCTATTCCGACTACCGCCGCATGCTGCGCGAGGTGCGCCCGGACATCGTCAGCGTCTGCCTCTGGCCCCATCTCCACGCGCGGGTGGTGGGCTATGCCGCGCGCTTCCGGCCCCGCCTGGTGTTCTGCGAGAAGCCGATGGACATCCATTGGGACGCCGCCCTGCGGATGCACCGCGCCTGCCGTCAACACGGCGTCCTGCTCGGCATCAACCACCAGCGCCGGTTCAACCGCCCGCTGGTGAAGGCGCGGGAGTTGCTGGCCGGCGGCGCCATCGGCCCGCTGCGCCAGATGGAAGGAGCGTGGCACAACCTCTCCGACAGCGGCACGCACGTGCTGGACCTGCTGTTTTTTTTCAACGGCGAAACGCCCGCCGAA
Source organism: Opitutaceae bacterium (assembly GCA_046704925.1). GTDB lineage: Bacteria > Verrucomicrobiota > Verrucomicrobiia > Opitutales > Opitutaceae > Fen-1467. The sequence continues at coordinate 1,170 of JBJKRD010000056.1, forward strand.
TGGGTGCTCGGTCAGATCGACATGCGCGGCGCGAACCAGGTCTTCGGCGCGATCAACGCCGGCCACGGCATCAGCGAGATCCGTTTCCGGAACGGCGTGCGGGCGGTCTATCGCTTCGGCCACCAGCATGCCGAGCCGGGATGCCTGTTGCGTCTCATCGGCGATGGCGGGGTCATCGAGATCCTCTATGCGGCGCCCTGGCTGCGAATCCGCCGGCCGGGCCAGCCCGACTGGGAGGTGATCGACACCGGCGAGACCATCCACGACGGGCAGGCGATCACCCGCGGCATCGCCGATCTGCTGGAAGCGCTCGACACCGGGGCCACGCCCCAACTGGCGGCGGATAACGCCCTCCGCGCGACCGAGATCATCTTCGCGACGCACGAATCGGCCCGCCGCCGCGCGCGGGTGGACCTGCCGCTACCCGCGGGCAAATGCGCCATGCTGGCCATGCTGGCGGCGGGCGAGTTGCACGCCGAATTTCCCGAGGCGACGCCCGGCGCCCGGCAAGCCCCGCCCAAACGACCGCGCCATGCCGCCCGCCCGGCACGGCGGAATTCCTCCGGCCGCCGGCGCACCGCCCGGAAGGGAAACCGTTGACCGGGCTCGGCTGTCCTCTGGCCTCTGACTTCTGATCTCTGCCATTCGGCATTCGGCATTCGACCCTCCTCCTTCCTTGTTCGCCTCCTTCAATCCCGGCCATGTCGGCATCAAGGTTCCCTTGCGCGAAGGCCTCGCCCTCGCCGAACGCCATGGTTTCGGCGGTTTCGACGCCCCTTTGGCCGACCTGCACGACGAAGTGACCCGGCGGGGTGCCGACGCGGTGCGCGACCTGTTCCTGTCGCACGGCCTGCGTTTCGGCGCATGGAACCTCCCTTTCATGCCCTATCGGCTTGGCGAAGCCGAGTGGCGCGACGCCTTGGCCGGCCTCCCGGCGCTCCTCGCCAGCGCCCGGGCCATCGGCGCCGTGCGGGGCGGCATGTGGATCCTGCCGGGCAGCGACGAACGGACCTACGACGAGAACTTCGCCTTCCATGCGGCCCGTTTCCAGCCCGTCGGCCGGCTCCTCGCCGACCACGGCATGCGCCTCGGGCTGGAATTCATCGGCCCGGAGACGTCGCGGCGGAAGTTCCGACACCCGTTCATCCATTCCCTCGCTCCCATGCTGGAGCTGGCCCGGGCGGTCGGCCCGAACTGCGGGCTGTTGCTGGACGCCTGGCACTGGCACACCGCGGGAGGGACCCGCGCGGATCTGCGCGTCCTGACCCGCGACCTGCTGGTGCACGTGCATGTCGACGACGCCCCGGCCGGCATCCCGCGCGCGGAACTCGTGGACAACCGCCGGAAGCTGCCTGGTACGACCGGGGTGATCGATCTGGCGGGCTTCATGCAGGCGCTGGCCGAGGCCGACTACGACGGCCCGGTCACCGCCGAGCCCTTTGATTCCGCGGTCAATGCGCTGCCCGGTGTCCAGGCCGCCGCCATCACCGCCCGGACCTCCCGCGCCGCCGTCG
>JBJKRD010000057.1:0-3552 GCA_046704925.1 Opitutaceae bacterium
GGTGTAGGGCTCCAGCGGCACGATCATGCTTTGGTACAGGTCGGTCGCCTGCACTCCCTTGACCCATGAGGGATAGCGAACGTCGAGCAGCTCCCGCAGGCTCGGCTCGTCCTCGAAACCCTGGCGCGGAATCCAGGCCTCGATCTGGGTCCCGCCAAAGCTGGCCTGGATCAACCCCACCGGGACCTTGAGATCCCGCACCAATTCCCGGCCGAAATAGTACGCCACGGCGGAAAACTGGGTGCTGACAATGGTCCCCGGCGTGCAGGGCAGCCATTGCAGCCCGGTGATCCCCTTCCGAGCCTTGCCGTACCACGGCTCCTGATAGAGACGAAGCAGCGGATGATCCGCCTCCCGAATCTCTTTCCGGTAGTTGTCGGTCGGCTGCTGCCCTTTGCGCGGTCCGAGCTGCTTCTCCATGTTGGACTGGCCCGAGCAGAGCCAGACCTCGCCGACCAGCACGTCGGAGAAAGCGAGGGTATTCCGGCCCCGGATCATCAGCGTGTGCGGGGCGGCATCCGCCGGCATGGGATCGAGCGCCACCTGCCAGCGGCCGTCGGCCGCGGCGGTCGTGGATTTGTTCTGGTCGGTAAAACTGACCGTCACGGCCTCGCCCGGTGCCGCCTGGCCCCACACCACGACCGGCCGGTCGCGCTGCAGCACCATATGGTCGCCGAACACCGGCGGGCAGCTGACGTCCGCGGCCAGCGACGCGCCCAGCAGGACGGGAATGATCAGGATGAGGAGGGTGCGGATTCGTGACATAAAGCGGACAATGGGCGGGCCGTTCAGTGGAGCGCGGTGCAATGGACGATCGCGCCGGCGTCCGGGAAGCCGGGCGCGCTGGCGTCGATCCTGATCGTACCCGCCTCCCGTCCGGCGCGGATCACCGCCAGGAGGCGCCCCTCGAAGGCATGATGCGGGTTTGCCTGATAGGACTCCAGTGACGTCATGTCGCCGTTGCCCACCCCGATGATCGTGCCGGGACCGCTCACGGCCAGCTTCACCGGCGGCGTGGCGTCCGGCCGCAGAACGCCGTTGCCGTCCGTCACCTCCACGGTCACAAACGCAAGGTCTTGGCCGTCGGCGTGAATGGTGGATCGATCCGGCGTCAGCCGCAGCCGCGCCGGTTCGCCGGCGGTCACCAGTTCCATGGCTTGGGCTTCCCGCCCGTCGCTCAGCCCGACCGCCTACAGCCTGCCGGGTGCGAACGGCACGCGGAATTCCGCCTTGAATTCCACCGCCCGCGTCGTCGGTTTCTCGCCAAGCAACCGACCATTCAGATACAGGCGGACCGCGTCGTACCGCGAATAGACGTCCACCGTCACCGCCCGACCCTCCGTCCCCGGCCACGTCCAACTCGGCAGCGCCGGCGGCACGGACCACGGCGTCAGGTTCCACGGGCGCCCGTCCGAAGTCGGCACCTCCACGGCCAAGTACAGCTTCTCGCCGCGGTCCCAGACGATGGCGCGGTAGTGCGAGACCGGTTTGCGCCAGCCGGTGAGGTCGAGATCGCCGCAATACGCCCCGTGCCACGGAAAATGCGAACCGATCCAGTGGGGTTCCGCCGTCTGCCCCGGGGGATAAACCTGTCCGATCCCCGCCTCGCCCAGGTAATCCATCGCGCTCCAGACAAAATCCCCGATCACGTAAGGATGCTCACGGGCGGCGGCCCATTGCGCGAACGTGGCGCTCTGGTAGGATTCGGTCGACAAGATCACACGCGATGGCAGGCGGGCGTGGTCGGCGGCGTAACGCCCGATCTCATAATTGTAGCCCGCGACATCGAGACTGGCGAACAGCGGATCGATTTTTGTCCAATCCGCCGCCGGCCGGGTGCCGTTGATCCCGGCCGTGATCGGCCGGGTGGAGTCGAGCTCGCGGATGCGGTCCGCCAGCCGCCGGGCGAGATCCGCGCCCGCCGGCGTGGCGCGCTCGTAGACCTCGTTGCCGATGCTCCACAGCACCACCGAGGGATGATTGCGGTCCCGCCGCACCATCGCATCCAGATCGCGGCGCCACCACTCCTTAAAATACGTACCGTAATCGTGGGGCGTCTTGTGCAATTCCCAGCCGTCGAAGGCCTCGTCGATCACGAGCAGACCGCGGCGGTCGCACGCCGCGAGAAACTCCGGCGACGGCGGATTGTGCGCGGTGCGCACGGCGTTGAAACCGGCGGCTTTCAGCAGCGCCACCCGGCGCTCCTCCGCCCGGGCGAAGGCCGCCGCGCCGAGCGGGCCGTTGTCGGCGTGGACGCTGCCGCCGTCGAGTTTCATCGGCCGTCCGTTCAGCTCGAATCCGCGGGCCGCCGAGACTTTGACGGTCCGCACCCCGAAAGGAGTGGAGACGGCGTCGGTGATCCGGCCGCCCACCCGCACTTCCGTGTCCGCGCGGTAAAGGATCGGGGTATCGGGCGACCACAGCTGCGGATGCGGGATGATCAGACGGCACGTCGAGGTCGTCGTACCCCGCGCCCCGGGCGCGACGGGCCCCGCGGCCGTCGCCACCGTCCGTCCCGCCGCGTCCACGATTCGGGTCTCGATCGAGGCCGGCGCGGCGGCGTCCGTGTCGTTGGCCACCGCGGTTTCGATCCGGATCTCCGCCGATCGCGGCGAGATCGCGGTGGTCGAGACAAAGACGCCCCACGGCGCCACGTGGACCGGACCGATGGTTATCAGCCAGACGTTCCGGTCGATGCCCGAGCCGGTGTACCATCGGCAATTGGGCTGGTGCGAGTTGTCCACCCGCACGGCAAGGACGTTGGTTTCGCCCCATTTCAGGTAAGGCGTCAGATCGTGGAAGAACGAGGTGTAGCCGTAGGGATGAAGCCCAAGATCGTGCCCGTTGAGCCAAATATCGGCGTCCATGTACACGCCCTCAAATTCGACCAGCACCCGGCGCCCGCGCCACGCGGCCGGGACGGTGAACCTCCGCCGGTACCAGCCGATGCCCGTGGGGAAATACCCGCCGGCGCCACCGGACGGAGCCTTCGGATCGACCATGCCTTCGCTGCTCCAGTCGTGGGGCAGGTCGACGGTGCGCCAGCCACTGTCATCGAACGCCGGGTCGCTGGCCGCGGGCGGGTCGCCCCGGTGAAACCGCCAGGCGGCATCGAACAGCTGTTTCTCGCGCGGCGCCGCCCCAAGGGGCCCCGCCAGCAGCACGAGCATGACCATGCCCGCAAGGCCGCGCGCCATCGACGCCATCCCCGATCCGCGGCGCCGCTCACCGCGCTGCGGCCGGGCCAGATTCCAGGTCGTCATGGAGGGGTTGTCCTGCGCGCGGGCCCCCGTCGGTGGGAGCGCGCGCGTCGTCGGGCGGGCGGCGCCGCCAGTAGTTGGCCAGCACCGATCCCGACACGTTCATCCAGGGACTGAAGATCGCCGCCGCCAGGCCCACCGTCCCCAGCTTGCCCATGGCTCCGGCCAGCCCCGAGGCCATGCCGCCGTTCTGCAGGCCCACCTCAAACGCCACCGAGCGCGCTGAATTCTTGTCCAGGCCGGCGCCCCGGCTCAGCCAGTATCCGAAGAAATAGCCGGCGCCATTGTGAAT
>JBJKRD010000058.1:0-10476 GCA_046704925.1 Opitutaceae bacterium
GGCCCACAGCGTGACCGCCGTATCCTGGGAAATCTGGCAAACCTCGGCCATGGGTCGCCCCACCGCACCAAGACTCAGCCCGACGGGCGGCTCAGCAATTCTTTCCTTCCCGCATCATCTCCAGGACCTGCTCCCCGACCGCGTCAGCCAGCAATCGCCCGCGCAAGGTGAGCCGCAGAACCGTGTCGCCAGTCAACTCAGCCAGGCCCTCCTCCGTCAGCCGGGCCGCCAGGCGGTTGACCGTCGGCCATGGTGCACCCGGAAATCGCTCCCGCAACCGCGCCAGGTCCACGCCCTCGTTCATCCGCAGCCCGAAAACCAGGCTGTCCTCCGCCAGAAGGCCCGGCGTCAGGGCCACGCGATCCGTGCCGGCGCGACGACCGGCCGCCAGATCGGCCAGCCAGCCGTCGAGATCGGCCACGTTGCTCGCGCGCCAGCCGGCGTACTGCGACGCCGCCGAGGGCCCCAGCCCGACCCACTCCTGCATGCGCCACGTGTTGAGATTGTGGCGGCATTCGTGGCCCGGCCGCGCGAAATTCGACACCTCGTACTGCGCATAGCCACCCGCGCCGAGACGTTCCCACGCCTCCGTGTAGTACGCTGCCTCCCGGTCGACATCGCGGCGCACCCGGCCTTGCGACAGCTTGACGAACAGCGCCGTATCCTCCTCGAAAGTCAGGCAGTAGGTCGAGAGGTGATCCGGGCCAAACCGGATCGCCTCGTCGAGATCCGCGCGCCATCCGGCCAGCTCCTGCCCGGGAATGGCGAAGATCAGGTCCAGGTTGACGCTCCTGAAGGCGGCGGCCCGCAACGTGTCGTAGGCGCGCCGGATCTGACCCCGCGTGTGCGGGCGCCCCAGGGCGTCGAGCAACGCCGGCTGGAAGCTCTGCACGCCCATCGAGACGCGGGTGACGCCCAGATCCTTCAGCGCCCGCAGACGCTGCGGCGTCACCGAGGTCGGCGTCATTTCCACGGTCCATTCCGACGCGGGGCCGCCGAGGCGGTCTCGCACGATCCCGCCCAGCTCCAGCAGCGCCCGGGGCGCCAGCAGGCCCGGCGTTCCGCCACCCCAGAATACGGTGTCGGGCGGACGCGACCACGCCACCAGACCGGCCTCCGCCGTGACGCCCGCGAGGAACCGGCGCACGCTCTCCGCTGTCGGCTGCGTCTGATAAAAAGCACAGTAGTCACACGTCCGCGCACAGAACGGCACATGCACGTACAACCCAAGGGCGGGAACGCGTTGAGCTTTTGCTTGCGCTGTAGCGAGTTCGAGCATTACAAGAGCCGGCGGAGTCAAGCTGCCGGCGCCGGGCGTCGGCTTCCCTTTCGAAACCCAATGCACATGACACGTTTACCTCAAGCGAGAAGAATTCTTTGCGTGATTTCCGGCATGCTCGGCCTGCTTTTTCTTGCCGGCTGCAATCTCACCATCACCAACCTCACTCCCGACGCGATGCGGGAGAATCCATCACAGCTCTATACGCTGACCGCCAAGGTGACGCCGACCTCGCACAGCATCGACCGGTCGAGCATCATGGTCAGCGCGGTGATCGACGGCAAAAACGTGCCCATGCGGCAGAGTGCCCAGGCCCGCGACGTCTACGAATGCGACTATCCGCTGCCCCCGGGCCGGGACGATGCCGCCTATTATTTCCTGGTCGGCTACCGGTACGACTCGACGTCCGCGGCGAAGACCTACGAAGCCTACTCGCCGGTGCAGCACCTGACGATTCTCCGGCGATATGCGCTCCCGTTGGAGGTCAATCGCGGGCCCGTCGGGGCGCGAGCCAGCATGGCCGGCGGCGGTTTCACCCCGCAGGATGTCGTGTACTTCGACAACGTTCCCGCCCGCACGGTCTATGAATCGCCCAGCGCGTTGAGCTTCTATGTTCCGGCGGTCGAGCCCAACCGCAACTACAACCTCGCGGTCAGCGGCGGGGGCCCGACCCTGTCGGCCGGCGTGTTCCGGGCCGACGCCATGGGGGTGACCGTCACACCGACCTCGCTGGTATTGCGCAGCGGGGAGCAGCGCACGCTTCAGTTCACGCTGACCAGCGCCGCGCCGCGGGGCGGCCTGCTCCTCGACCTCACGACCGACGCTCCCGAAAGCATCATCATGCCGGAAGTCGTCGTGCCCGAGGGGGCGACCAACGTCATCGTGACCGTGCAGGGCGGCAAACCCGGCGCGGGCGCCCTTTATCTCAAGGGCTTCGGCCAGGGGGAGATCACGATCCCGCTTTCGGTCACGAACTGATCGGCCCTCCCATTGCGATTTGGCCGGCGCCTCCAAAGGCGCCGGTCTTTTTTTTGCCATTCAAGCCCGGCGCGCGCCCCCTATCCGTCACGGGAACTCCAATCGCACGACCACCGGGCGGTGATCGCTGGCCTCGCGCACGCCGGGCCCGTCGTAGACCCCGGCGGCGCCGCCACGGACGGCGGGCAGGAGGCCGGGCGAGGCGAAAATGAAGTCGACCCGCCGGTAGCTCCCGCTGCCGCGATGGGCGTGCGTCCAGGTGTCGCCCCGGGGATCCGCCGCGGGCAGCGCGCCGGCCACGAGCGTCCGGCCGCGTTTCGCGAGCAGACGCACCGCCCGGCTGTCGGCGGTGTCGTTGCAGTCGCCCACGAGGAGAAACCGGGTCGCGGCGGGGCGCGGACAGCCGGCGAGAATGCGATCGCGGATCGCCCCGGCCTCGCCCGCCCGGCGCCGGGCGGATTCCGGATCGTCCCGGCGGTCGGTGTAGCGGCTCTTGAGATGCACGACAAACACGGTCAATCCGCCGCCCCCGGCCGCCACCTCCACCTCGAGCAAGCCCCGCTTCACCTTTTCGCGGCCGGCCAGGTAGGGAAACGTCAGGTCATCGTGCACGCGCACGCGCCGCAGCGGGCGCCGCGACAGCACGGCCAGGTGGCGCTCGGCGTCGGCCGCCTCGGCCAGGGCGGCGTGGGGATAGTCGACCCCCTCCGCGCGCAGGTCGCGCTGCAATTCCGCGAGGTAGCCCGCCGGTCCCATTTCCTGCAACGCGAGCACATCCGCATCGAGGGCCCGGATCACCCGCCGCAGCGCGGCCTTGGCGTCCTCGGGGTTGGGATAGGCGCCCCGGTAGACGCCCTCCACGCGCCGCCCCGCCGCGTCGTAATTCTCGACGTTGTAGGTCGCGACGGTCAGGGACTCGGCCCGAATCCGGACGCCGGGCGGGGCGGCGCCCAGGAGCGCGCCCAGGCCAACGACGAGAAGTCTGCGCCCGGCGGCCGTCATGGCTGCGTTGCCCGCGCCCGGCCCATCGCGCTCAGCCAGCCAACGCCCGCTCCCGCTCCACGATCGTGGGGTGGGAGTAATGAAAGCCGCTGTAGAGCGGATGCGGCGTGAGGTTCGCCAGGTTCTTCTGCGCGAGCTTGCGCAGCGCCGCGATCATCGGCGCGGCCCCGACGGCCGCCCGCGCGAAGGCATCGGCCTGATATTCGTGGCGGCGCGACACCAGGTTGAGCACGGGCAGGAGCCAGAAAGTCGCCAACCCGCTCAGCAGCACGAAAAGCAGGAAGGCGGGCGCCATCGCGCCGGGGGCAAAGCCGAAGGCGGTGTTGAACCACGGCTGGGGCGCCAGCCAGGCGACCAGGGCAAAGCCGCCAAACTGCAGCCCCGCCGAGACCGCCAGCATGCGCGGCACGTGGCCCCGCTTGTAATGCCGGATCTCGTGGGCCAGCACCGCCTCCAGTTCCTCCGTCGCCAGCTGGGCCACCAGGGTGTCGTAAAGCACGATCCGCCGGAACCGGCCGAAGCCGGTGAAGAAGGCGTTCGAGTGCGCGGAGCGGCGGCTGCCGTCCATCACCTGGATGGCCCGGGCGCGGAAACCGGTGCGATCGGCCAGGCCGAGCAGCCGCTCACGCAGCGCGTCGTCGGCCAGCGGCGTGAGCTTGTTGAACAGCGGCAGGATGAGTTTCGGGTAAAGCACCAGCATGAGCAGCTGGAACCCGAAGAGCAGGACGAACCCCCAAAGCCACCACGCCGACCCGGTCCAGCTCACGAGCAACAACAGCGCCGACAACAGCGGGAAGCCGATCACCGCGAGCAGTGCCAACCCTTTCAGCTTGTCCATGATCCACAGGCGGACCGTGCTCTGGTTGAAGCCGAACCGCGCCTCGAGGCGGAACTGGCTCCACCATTCGAACGGCAGCGCCGGGACGGCCAGGATCACCCCGGCCGCGAGCAGAAAGAGCGTGTCGCTCCAGGCGGCTCCGGGCGCCCAATGGTGAAACGGGGCGTACAGCCAAGGCAGGACCCCGCTGAAAAGAAAGGCCGCGAGCACGACCGCGTCGTAGACTTCCTCGATCGAGGCCAAGCGCAGATGCGCCCGGGTATAGGCAACGGCCCGGGCGAACGTGCCTGCATCCATCAGGGCGGCGACTGCCGCCGGCGGTGCGGCCGCCCGCCGCCGGACCTCCGTGGCGTTCAGGCCGTTGAGCAGCAACTGGGCGGCGAGGCGCAGACCGATCAGGGCGACCACGAGCGCGGAGAACATCGGCCCACTTCAACCACTTTTTGCCGGCGAGCGAAGCCCAAATCGCACGCCGGATTCCGACCCGGCCGGAGGCGTTCGACCGGCTCAGGACCAGCCCCGTGCTACCTGGCAGCATGCCGACCTGGGGCTTTCAGCCGGACCGCACCTGCGGCCCGGCAGGAGTCTCGCCCTCCATCCTGCCGGCTCCCGACTTTGGAGCGCGCGCCTTCCGCCTTTGTCCTGTCGACGCCAGTTTTTGGCGGGCAGATCCGGCCACGCAGCGCCGAAGCCCGGTGCGAACGCGGCCCGGTGAGCCACGGCGGGGCAGGAACTTCCGGCGGCCGGCTTCGCGCCACCGAGCCCCACGGCATCTGTGAGATTGAAAAAGCCGGGGACGGCGACCATGGTGGCAGCCTGTGGAAGCCGACGGCAAATTAGCCAAGCTCACGTTTGAAGCGGCCCTCGCCAAGCTGGAAGGTATCGTCGAATCGATGGAGTCCGGCCAGGTGCCCCTGGCCGAGCTGCTCGCCAAGTTTGAAGAGGGCAACAAGTTGCTCAAAGTGTGCGAGGCCCGGCTCAAGGACGCCGAGATGAAGATTGAGCAGCTCAAGCAGCAACAGGACGGCGCCGCCTTCGCGCCCTTCACCGGCGAGCGCGGCGCCTGAGCCGACCTGGCTTCCCTCCCTCCGGATGAATTCGTCTCCTTCCGAACCCGACGCCCCGGCCCCATCCCCGCCGCGGCTGTTGGACCAGATTCACAATCCCGCCGATGTCCGGGCCCTCCGCGCCAACCAGCTTGCTCAGCTCGCGCAGGAAATCCGCGATGAAATCATCGCCGTGACGTCGCGGACCGGCGGGCATGTCGCCCCGAATCTCGGTGTGGTCGAGCTCACCCTCGCGCTGCATCGGGTTTTCAACACCCCGGAAGACCAGCTCGTCTTCGACGTCAGCCACCAGGGCTACGTGCACAAGCTCCTGACGGGGCGGGCCGGCGCCGCTTTCCGCAAACTCCGCCAGACCGGCGGGGTCAGCGGCTTCCTGGCCCGCGGCGAAAGTCCGCATGACGCCTACGGCGCGGGCCACGCCGGCACCGCGCTCTCGGCCGCCCTGGGGATGGCCACCGCCCGGGACCTGCGCGGCTCCCAGGAGCACGTGGTGGCCGTCTGCGGCGACGCCGCCTTCACCTGCGGCATCACGATGGAGGCGCTGAACAACGTCGTCGCCTGCACCAAGCGCCTGATCGTGATCCTCAACGACAACGAGTGGTCGATCGCCCGCAACGTCGGGGCGATGGCGAAATACCTCAACCGCCTCAGCACCAGCCCGACGTACAACAAGATCCACCACGACCTCGAAAAGTTCTTCACCAGCCTGCCCCACGGGCACGAGATGCACCACCTGTGGGTGAAGTGGAAGCGCGAGACCAAGGACTTCATCGTCGAGTCGAGCCTGTTCGAGAAATACGGGCTGCGCTACATCGGACCGATCGACGGCCACAACCTCGACGAGCTGCTCAAAAACCTGGAGTTTGCCAAACAATGCGACGGGCCGGTGCTCCTGCACGTGCTCACGAAAAAGGGCAAAGGGCTCGAGGTCGCCGTGCAGCACCCGGAGAAATTCCACGGCGCCAGCCCCTACGATCCCCGCACCGGCGAGAGCCGCAAGACCAAGGCCGGCACGCCGCCCAACTATCAGGACGTGTTCGGCCAGGCCCTCCTCCGCGAGGCCCGGGCCGATTCCCGCGTGCTCGGCATCACCGCCGCCATGCCGAGCGGCACCGGGCTGTCGCTGCTGGCCGCCGAGTGTCCCCGGCAGTTCTTCGACATCGGCATCGCCGAGGAGCACGCGGTGCTGTTCGCCGCCGGGCTGGCGACCAAGGGGTTCCGTCCGGTGGTGGCGGTCTACTCGACGTTCCTCCAGCGCGCCTACGATCCGATCGTTCACGACGTCTGCCTGCAGAACCTGCCGGTGGTGTTCTGCCTCGACCGCGCCGGCCTGTCGCCGAACGACGGGCCGACCCACCACGGGCTCTTCGATCTCGCCTATGCCCGCTGCGTGCCCAACGCCGTGCTGATGCAGCCGAAGGACGAGGATGAGCTCGCGGACATGCTGCACACCGGGCTGGAGCTCGAACGCCCGGTCTTCATCCGCTACCCGCGCGGCGCCGCCCGCGGCGTGCCGGTCAAGGCGCAGCCCTGCGCCCTCCCCCTCGGAGCGGCCGAGACCCTCCGCGACGGCCCGCACCTCGCGATCTGGGCGCTCGGGCCCATGGTACACGACGCGCTCCGGATCGCCGCCCGCCTGGAAGCCGAGGAAGGGCTGGGTTGCGCGGTGGTCAACGCCCGCTTCGTCAAGCCGCTCGACCGCGCTCTGCTTCTCCGGCACGCCGCCACCGTGCCGCTGCTCGTGACGATGGAAGACCACGTCCTGACCGGCGGCTTCGGCAGCGCGGTGCTCGAAACCCTGCAGGCCGCCCGCTGTCCGACGGCCGTGGAGCGCATCGGCTGGCCCGACCGCTTTGTGGAGCATGGCAGCAGCGTCGAGGCGCTGCGCGCGGCCCACGGCCTGGCGTTTGAAGACCTGTACCGGCGCGTGAAGGAGCGTTGCCGGAACCGGCACGCCGAGGCGGTGGTGGTGGGCGCCTGAGCCGGCCCCTTCGCGCGCCGCGATTTCAGCGGAGCGCGAATCCCGGGTCCCGTTTGACCGGGCCGGAGTCGTCCATACCCTTGGCGCATGGCCGCGCCGCTGAAGCCTTTCGTCGTCCCGGTCGCCGCCGACGGTGGATCGATGGATGTTCACCTGGTGTTGCCATCCGCGCCGCAACGGCGCGCCGGCATCCTGGTTTTCCAGGAAGCCTTCGGGGTCAACCCGCACATTCTCCACGTGTGCGAACGGCTGGCGGCCGCCGGCTTTGTCGCCGCCGCCCCCGAACTCTACCACCGCGCCGGGCGCGGGCTGCAGTTCGGCTACGGCGACTTCGACAAGGTCCGCCCGGTCATGAGCCTGCTGACCAACGCGCAGGTCCTGGGCGACGCCCGGGCGGCGTATGAGCTGCTGGCGGCGCGGCCCGACGTGGATCCGCGCCGGATCGTCGCCATCGGTTTCTGTCTCGGCGGATTTGCGTGCGCCCTGGCCGCCTGTCACCTGCCGCTGGCCGCCGCCGCGTCGTTCTATGGCGGCGGCATGGCGCGGCCGCGGCCGGGGATGCGGCTGGCGCCGCTCCTGGATGACTTCGCCCGCCTCGGGCCTCCCGTGCTCTTCTCGTTTGGCGACCAGGACCAGAGCGTCTCGGCCGACGACGTCGCCGCGGTTCGCGACCGCGTCACCGCCCCCGGACGGCCGCACCAAGTCGTGGTCTATCCCGGTGTCGGCCACGGTTTCATGTGCGACGAACGGCCTTCCTTTCACCAAACGACCGCCGAGGCCGCGTGGGCCCGGGCCCTCGCGTGGAGCGAAACGCACCTCGCCGGCCAGCCCTCGAACTGACAGCGCCACCGCCCCCGGCGCGCATTCCGGGGTCGTCCCTTCCGCGCCGCCACCCGCATGACCGCCCCCGCCCAACCCGCTCCGCCGCACATCGTGATCCTCGGGGCCGGCTTCGGCGGCTTGACGTTCGCGAAGCGCTTTCCCCGCGGCCTGGCCCGCTTGACCGTGGTCGACCGGCGGAACCATCACCTCTTCCAGCCGCTGCTGTATCAGGTGGCCACGGCGGGACTCGCCGCGCCCGACATTGCCCAGCCGATCCGTTCCATCCTGCGCGGCCGGCGCGATCTGGCCGTATTGCTGGCGGAAGCGCGCGGGATCGACCTCGCCGCCCGCCGCGTGACGCTCGACCGGGGCGAACTGGCGTACGATTATCTCGTCCTCGGCCTGGGCGGCCTGACGAGCTACTTCAGACACCCGGAATGGGCGCGCGACGCTCCGGGCCTTAAGTCGCTCGATGATGCGATCCGCATCCGCGGCCGGGTGTTGCTGGCCTTTGAGCAGGCCGAGGCCGAGAGCGACCCCGCGCGCCGGCGCTCGCTGATGACCATCGCCGTGGTGGGCGGCGGTCCGACCGGCGTGGAACTCGCCGGCACGTTCGCCGAGCTGGCGCGCACCGTCCTGCGGCGCGACTTCGAGCACATCGATCCCGCCACGGCGCGGGTGCTCCTCATCGAAGGCGGGCCCCGCGTGCTGGCCGCCTATCCGCCGGACCTTTCGGCGAGCGCCGAACGCCAGCTGGCGCACCTCGGCGTCGAGGTGCGGACCGGCACCCTGGTGCGGGCGATCCGCGCCGGAGAGATCGATCTCGGCACCGAAACGATCCGCGCCGCCAACATCATCTGGGCGGCGGGAGTATCGCCGCATCCCCTCAGCCGGACGCTCGGCGTCGAGACGGACCGGGCGGGCCGGTTGAAAGTGGCGCCCGATCTCAGTCTGCCGGGACACCCCGAAGTGTTCGCGCTGGGGGATCTCGTGACTCTGGTCGACCCCCGCGGGCGGGCCGTGCCGGGTCTGGCGCCCGCCGCCATGCAGATGGGGGCGCACGCCGCCCGGGTGGTCGCCCGGGAAATCCGCCGCGGTCGCGGCGCCGGGGGGCGCGCGGCCTTCGTTTATTGGGACAAGGGCACCATGGCCACGATCGGACGCTCGGCGGCGGTGGCCCAGGTCGGCCGCCTGAAGTTCAGCGGCTGGCCGGCGTGGATGGCCTGGCTGACGGTGCACCTGATTTTCCTCATCGGCTTCCGCAACCGCCTGTCGGTCTTCCTGCAATGGGTCTACTCCTACTGGACCTACAAGCGCGGTGCCCGCATCATCTTCGGGACGGACGAAAACGAGACGCCGCATTGAACCGCCCGCGGTTCGAGGGCCCGCCCGCCGGAGGACGGCCGAACCGGAGGGACCTGCCGTCAGCGCGAACTACCGGCGCCGCACGCGCACCCAGGCGCTCGTTCCCAGCAGGTACAGCTTCCAGCCCCCCATCCGGGACGGCCGGATCTCCACTTCCGGGTTTTCCACCGCCGGAACCCAATAACTGTCCGTGCTGTCCGTCTGCATCCACGTCTGTCCATTTTCGAGACGAAACACCGTTGATCCGGACCAGCCGTTGAACCGGCCGACAATCCGCGAACGGATCGCGACCGTTTCCGCCGCCACCGGCCGACCGGCTTCCGCCACGGCCTTCGCCGCCGCCTCCGCTTTGACCTCCTCCTTCACCTCGGCCCGCACTTCCGCGCGCACCTCCGCCTTGGCCTGCCGACGAATCTCCTGTTTCGCCTCTTCGCTGACCTCCCGTGCACCCTCCCGGGCGTAGCGCTCCGCCAGCCGGTCGAGCGCCGCCTGCTGCGCCGGCGACATTTGATCGATCCCGGCCGCGCGACGCTCCTCCGGGGTCAATTGTTCCACGAATCCGGCCGCCGGCATCCCGGCCGGCACCAGCAGTGTCAACCCGACGACAAGAACCTGGAATCTGCCCATGCCCCGAATTTGGCTGCCGATCACAGCGCGCACAACTCTTTCCCGAGCCGCCGGCCGCGGCATCGGGACCGTCGTTCCCGCCCGCTACGGCCCGGCCGCCGCCGGGGCCAGTTGTTCGGCCACCGCCGTGAAGCCGTTCGCCTTCGCGAGCTGCTGCGGTGTCTGCTGCTCGTGGTCCTGCATCGTCGCGTCGGCGCCATGTTTCAGCAGCAGCCCGACCACATCCGCGAAACCGTGTTTGGCGGCAAAATGCAGCGCGGTCTCGCCGTCGGTGGTGGCGGCATTGACCTCCGCGCCGTGCTCCAGCAGCGCCCGGGCGACGTCCACGAAGCCGCGGTCGGCGGCGAAATGCAGCGCGGTGTAATGATCGCTGGTGACTGCATTGACCTCCGCGCCGCCCGCCAACAGCGCCTGGACGACCTTCATCAGCCAACCGACGAGGTCGGGGTTGTCCGGCTTCACCTGATCGACCATGACCGCCAGGTCGAGCGCCGTCTGGCCCCGGGTTCCTCCCGGC
>JBJKRD010000059.1:0-12991 GCA_046704925.1 Opitutaceae bacterium
CCGCGCCGCACACGGCGCTGGCCTGGGACCTCGCGCGCTTCGAGTGGGCGCAGGTGGAGGCGTTCGACGGCCCCGCCCGCCCGGCGCTGCCGCCCCGGACCCTGGCGCGGGCCGACGCCACCCGGCTGCGCCTCGGCCTGCAGCCGTACCTCACGCTGCTCGCCCTCGATCATGCCGTGGACGACTTCGTCCTGGCGGTGAAACGGAGCGCGCTGCGGACCGACGCCAGCAACGCGCCGGACGCGGCCCCCGCGGCGCTTCGCACCCGTCGCCGGCGGCGACCGCGGCGCGAGCGCATCTGCCTGGCGGTGCACCGCTATCAGGGCGGGCTCTATTACAAGCGCCTTGAGCCCGCGGCCCACCGGCTGCTGTCCGGGCTGCAATCCGGCCGGACACTCGCGGAAGCCTGTGCCGCCGCTCTGCCGGCGCGCGCCGCGGCCTCGCCGGACTGGCAGCAGAAGATCCAGGGATGGTTTCGCGACTGGTCCGGGCTGGGCTGGTTCTGCCGCCGCTGATGGAATACCGGCGGGAATTTCTGCTCTCACCTCCATGCCCCTCCGCCCTCATCTGGACCGTCTCGATCGCCTCGCCTCGCTCGTGCAGTCGCCGCTGCTGCTCGTCATCCGCCTCTACTGGGGTTGGAGTTTGTTCCTTACCGGCCGGGGCAAGCTGCGGCACCTCGACCGCACGGCCGCGTTCTTCGGCGGCCTCGGCATCCCTTGGCCCAAGCTCAACGTGGCCCTGGTCGGCAGCCTGGAATGCGGCTGCGGCCTGCTGTTGTTCGCCGGGCTGTTCTCCCGCGTCGCGGCGCTGCCGCTGATCGTCACGCTCTCGGTGGCCTATCTCACGGCGGACCGGGCGGCGTTGCACTCGATCTTCTCCGATCCGGACCGGTTCACGAGCGCGACGCCGTTTCTCTTCCTGCTGGCGGTGGTGATCGTGTTCGCCTTCGGTCCGGGCCGTTTTTCGCTCGACCAGATGCGGCTGCGCCGCCGCGCCGGTTGAGCGGGATGGCCGTCGCCGGACGGACCTCAGCGGGGCTGGTCCGAAGGGCGCCGCCGCGGTTTGCGGCCGGTTTTCCTGCCGCCCGGTCGGCGTCGGTCGGCCGTGGCGGCCTGTTCGGCCTGCAGCTTCCGGAAACTCCGCCAGCGTGCGGGATCGAGCGTGCCGGCCGCCAGGGCGGCCTGCACCGCGCAGCCGGGCTCGGGTCCGTGGGAGCAGTCGCGGAATCGGCAACGCGCCACCAGGTCGGCGATCTCGGGAAACGCCGCCGCCAGGCCCTCGCCGGCGTCCCAGAGTTGCAGCTCGCGCATGCCCGGAGTGTCGATCAGCAGCGCGCCCGCCGGCGTGACCAACAATTCCCGCGCGGCGGTCGTGTGCCGGCCCTTGTTGTCGGTGTCGCGCACTTCCCGGGTGACCTGGACCTCATCCCGCAGGAGGCGGTTGACGAGGGACGATTTGCCGACGCCGGACGATCCGAGGAACGCCACGGTGCGGGCCCGGCCGCACCACGGACGCAGCTCGCGCAGGCCGTCGCGCGTCATGGCGCTGCTCAGCACCACCGGCGCGCCCGCGGCCACCTGTTCCACCTCGGCCCGCACGCGTTCAGGCCGGTCGCGGAGGTCGGCCTTGTTGAGCACCACGACCGGCTGGGCGCCGCTGGTCCAGGCCACGGCGAGGTAGCGCTCGATGCGGCGCAGGTTGAAGTTGGCGTCGAGCCCGGTGACGAGAAACACGGTGTCGACGTTGGCCGCCACGACCTGTTCCTCCTCGGCCAATCCGGCCGTGCGCCGCACGAACCGGCTGCGGCGCGGCAGCACCGCATGGATGTCGACCCGGATTTCGCCGGGCCGCGGGGTCACCGCCACCCAGTCGCCGACGGCCGGCAGGCCGGCCTGCGTCGGCGCGTCGCGCAGCAACCGCCCGGTGCACGCGGCCGGGTGGGGACCGTCAGCGGCCAGGACGTCGTATTCGTGTTTGAACTCGACGGTGACGCGCGCCGGCTGCAGGCCGGCCGCGGCGTGCGGCGCAAAGGCCCGCGCAAAGGCGTCGTCCCAGCCGAGGGCGGCAAGCTCCATGCCGCGACGAATACACGAAGCCCGTTCGGGCACAACTCCGGGTGCAGGCGGGCCGGGGCGGCGGCCGCCCGCGGCTAGGTGGAGGTCAGGGAACCGGCCGCCACAGCCGGTCGGGCCGCGGCCGGTAATACCGGGTGGGGTCGACGGAGACCACGATTTCCGTGGCCCGGCCCACGATGTTCCGGCGGGGCACGCAGCCGAAGTACCGGGAGTCGAAACTGTCGTCGCGGTTGTCGCCCATCATGAAGTAGCAGGCGGCGGGCACGCGGACCGGCCCGAACGTGCGCCGCGCCGGCCGTCGGGGCTGGACGGTCACCGGGTGCCCGCGGTCCGTCAGTTGCTCCTCGGCGAAGAAGGCGCCCCGCGGCGCCGTCCGGGCCAGCGCCGCAGGTGCCGGAACATAGGCGACGGGCCGGCCATTGACCCACAGGCGATCCTGGCGGGATTCGATGACGTCGCCCGGCAGTCCCACGACCCTTTTCACCAGACGGATGCCATCGGCCGGCGAGTAGAACACGGCCACATCGCCCCGCCGGGGATTGGCCCAGGTGGCGAGATGCCAGGTGGTGAACGGCACCTTGAGATCGTAGGCCAGCTTGTCCACCCAGACGAAATCCCCGGGCAGCAGCGAGGGAATCATCGAGCCGGAGGGAACGTAATTCCACTCCGCGAGGGAGGACTTCAGCGGAAAAACGATGGCGGCGGCCAGCAGCAGCGGCCGCAGCCAGTCGTGCCAGATTCGGCGAAAGTTCCGGCGGAGCGTCGGGTTCACGGCTGCGTCTTCAGCAGCTTGATCGTGCCGTTCATGGTGGCGACCTGGATCTCGGGCCCGCCGCCGTTGAGCGCGCCGGTGACGACCTTGCCGCCGGAGGGCGAGCCGAACACGGAGGGCATGGGTGGAATCGGCGGCATCGGCTTGCCGGTCGCCTCCGCCACACCCTCCCGCGCGGCCTGCGCCGCTTCGCGGGCGGCGATGAGCGCTTGACGCGCGGCCTCCATGCCGGTGCGGGTGGCCTCCCGGACCGCGTCGTGGATGTCGTTTTGCCAGTCATCCTCGCCGGACTGCCCGGAGGAGTGTGTTTTGATCGAGATGTGCTTCATCTTGTCCTTCACCGCCTCGGTCTTGGTGACCAGCGCCTTCTCGTCGAAGTCGGTGTAGATGGCGCCGTTGTGCGTCCGCAGGCGGACGTTGGCCTTGGTGTCCGCCGGCACCCACAGGTCGACGGCCCCGTTCATCGAGGTGAACGAGAGCGGTTTGTCCGCCGGCACCTTGGTGAAGGTGGCGCGGATCCTGCCGTTCATGGTTTCGACCAGCGCGGCACCGGAAATATGGTCGAGCGTGATCGCGCCGTTCATGTCGTGGACCTCGACGTCGCCGCTGATGCCCTTGATGTCGATGTCGCCGCCGAAGGCGCTGGAGATGATCACCGAGGTGGTGCGGGGCACCGTGACGTTGACGGTGGCCCCCGGCACCGAGGACCCCGTGAGATCGCCGCCGAAATCAAGCGTGATCACATTGTCCTTTTCGGCCGCGGAATAGGTGACCTCGGAATCGAGGCGGCGCAGGCCGTCGGGATTCTTTTGCGTCTGTTGCCGGCTCTTGACGTTCGAGACGACCGTCACGTCCGGGGCGTCGGTGGCCGTCACGGTGACGTGCCCCCAGATCAGCTTGAGGCGGACGGTGCCGGCCTTGGACGGATCGCTGAACTTGAGGTGAGTGGGCAGATTGCCCGTCTCGTCGGCCGCGGGCGGGCTGGCTTCCTCGGCGGCGTGCAGGAGGTAGCCGGCGCCGGCCAGGGCCAGCAGGACGGGAAGGATACGGATGGCGGCTTTCATGGATAGGGGATGTTGAGGGTTGAGGGAGAGGGGGGATAAAGGCGCGGGTTCAGAGCTGGGCGAGCGCGCGGCTGGCGGCATCGCGCACCACCTTGTCGTAGGTCGGCGTGCGGCTCACGTCCTCGAGCGTGGCCAGGGCCGACGGATCGCGGGAGCCGGCGAGGAAGTCGATCATCGTGACCTGCACCAGCGGCGAGGGCTCGCGCGGCAGCGCCGCGGCCACGGCGGAGCGCACCTCGGGCAGGTTGGCATGGGGATAGAGCGCCTCCAGGGCGGAGAGCCGCACGTTCACGCTGGGATCGAAGGCGAGCGTGTTGAGCAGCCCGCTGATGACCTGTTGGTCGGTGTGTTTCTGGTCCAGCGTGGCCAGGACCGTCTGGAGACGCTGGGTGGTCGGCTGTTGCTGCAGCAGCGCGTAGCTCGTCATGACCTGGTTCATCGAATCGACCTTGTTCCGCAGGTCCGCCAGCTCCTGCTCGACGGCGGGATTCGCGGCCGGGGCCGTCGGCTTCAGGTAGCGCGCGCCGACGATGAGTCCAAATCCGAGGGCGACGCACGCCAACGCGAACTGCAGCGGCGGGCGCGCGGGCACCAGGACGGAGAAAAAACGGTCGAGGCGGCTGCGCATGAGCACGAAGGGGCTGCGCGAGTCGGCCTCGCGGCGATGGGTCTCGAGCATGGCGTAGAACTGGGTGCGCAGCCGCGGACCCGGCGTCACGGGCGGCAACCGGTCGAGCTTCAAGGAGATCTCCTGGAGGGCGGCCCATTCCCGCTGGCAGGTGAGGCAGGTCTTGAGGTGCTCGCGCACCTCCGCGGTTTCCGGGGGCGACAGCCGGCCATCCTGATAGTCGAGAAAACTGTCCTGGACGCGTTGGCAATTCATGGAAGGAGAGGAGTGGGAGGGAAAGGGAATGAGGGAGTGAGTGGTCCGGTTGTCTCTTCAAACCGCCGGTTCGCGGCTAAGTTTCAGATAAATCTCGCGCAGTTCCTTGAGGGCGCGGTGCACCCGCACCTTCACGTTGCCGACGGAAATGTTGAACAGCCGGGCGATCTCCTCGTGCCGGAGGTGCTGGAAACGCGCGAGCACGAGCAGTTCGCGCTGCTCCGGGTCCAGGGTGGCGAGGGCGGTGTGCAATCGGCTGGTGTCGTCGGCCGCGACCGCGCGTTCGGCGGCGTGGGGCGCCTGGTCGGGCACCTCCTGCAGGTCGGCGGGGTCGGTGGCCGCGGGTACGGCGCCGGCGCGATGGAAATGGTCGGCGGCGACTTTGCGGGCCAGATGATAGATCCAGGCGGAGAATTTACCCTCGTCGCGATAGGTGTGGCGGTACTTCAGGATCCGATAGAACACCATCTGCACCAGATCCTCGCTGGCGGTGCGGTCGCCGGTGAGGCGGACGAAGAAGCCGTAGAGGGGGCCGTGGTGACGTTCGAACAGGTCACCCAGCCGGTCGATTTCGCCCGCCCGCACGGCGATCATGAGTTCGTGGTCGGAGAGGGGTTCCACGGTGGGCGATGCCGATTCAACCAAACCGGACGGTGGATGAACACGCAATTCTGGGAGGACGTTGGCGGTCACGGCGATGGAAAGGCATGACGGGACGCAGGGGATAACCCGCCGCAGGGCCAAAGGTAACAGGGATTCTTTCGGGTTTATTCCGCCCGGACGATGAGTAGGGTAAGGCCATGAACCGTCGAACGTTCCTCCGTCGCTCCCTCGGGCTGGCCGCGGCCGGGCTGGCATCATCCTCGTTGCTGCGCGCCCAGGGCTCCCCGGGGCCGGCCGATCCGGTGCGGCCGGGAGCCACGCCGCCGGGGCCGAAAATGGGCGCCGGGTCGGGACCGACCGCGAGCGGCGGCGGACCGGGCGCCCCGACACCGCCTGCGACGGAATTCAAGCCCCTGCGCCGTCACACCGGCATTTTCACCGGACGGGGCGGGACGATCGGCTGGCTGGCGGCGCCGGGATCCCTCGCGGTGATCGACACCCAGTTTCCGGACACCGCCGAGGCCTGCGTGGCGGGCCTGCCGGCCGATGCCCGGCATCCGTTCGACGCGGTGCTCAACACCCACCATCATTTCGACCACACGAGCGGCAACCCGGTCTTCAAGCCGTTGGCCCGCACCATCGTGGCGCAGACCAACGTGCCGGGGCTGCAGTTTTCCGCCGCGCAGAAGGCCGGCACCGTCGACCGGCAGGTGTTTGCCGACACGACGTTTGCCGACGTCTGGCGGCACGAATGCGCCGACGAGACCATCCTGGCGCAGTATTACGGGCCGGCGCACACGGGGGGCGATGCGGTCATCATGTTCGAGAGGGCGAACGTCGTGCACATGGGCGACCTGGTGTTCAACCGCCTGTATCCCTTCATCGACCGGCCGGGCGGCGCCAGCGCCCGCAACTGGGTCAGGAAGCTCGAGGAGGCGCATGCCGCCTTCCCGGCCGACGCCATCTACATTTTTGGGCATGGCAATCCGAAGTTTGGGGTCACCGGCACGCGCGACGACCTGCTGGTGATGCGCGACCTGCTGGCCGCGGTGATCGATCACGTGGAAAAGGGCATCGCCGCCGGCCAGACCAAGGCGGAAGTCACCACGCTCGACAACCTGCCGGGTTTCCCGGATTTCCACACGCCCCCGCCCAACCGCCTGCCGGGTATCCTCGGCACCGTCTACGACGAGCTGACGGCCAAGGCCTGAGCAGCGGCGCGGATCGGCCGCCGCCAGGGACCGCTGGCGCGGCGGCCAACGAGCCGGATCCCCGGTCAGCCCTGCATCAGACGGGCCCGGGTGGCTGGCGGTATCAGCTCCGCGGCCACCGTTTCCAGGTTCTTGTCCGGAAACGGGAGGTGCAGCACCCGGCTGAGCGCCACCAACTGGACGACGGTGCCCGTCGTGAACGTGCGCAGGGTGGTGGCGTCGAGCCCTTGGAAGCAGGCGGCGACCTGTTGCCGGGCCAGATCGACGTGATCGGTGCGGATGAACAGCGCCGCGAGGCTGATGCGCCGGTCCGCCGGCAGATTGCGCGCCCAGCTCCGCGAAAGATACGGGATCAGCTTGTTCAGGGTCTCTTCCAGACCCGCCTGGTCATGCCGCGCGAGATCGACGTTGGCGATGGCCCCCAACGCGACGACGCTGCGGGGATAGGCCTTGAGGCTCTCCGCCACCGCTTGGGCCACGCGCAGCCGGCCACCCTCGACGAAGAAGTCGGCCAGGCGGCTGAAGCGAAGGTCCGGCGCCTGGCTGGCTTGCAGGGCGAAGACCCGCAGGTCGTGTTTCGGGAAATCCGGTTCGGGGGGAATCACATACTCCATCGGCCGCATCCACGGCGGAATCACCCACTCCTGCAAGGCGTCCACGAACGCATTCGCCGGCAGGGCCTGACCGGCCGGAACGCTCAGCCCGATGCGCACGAATTGATCCAGCATTCCGTCCCACAGCGGCAGGGCCACGTGGGTGATCCCGCGCGAATGCAGCAGCACCGACATTCTCTCGGCCCGGGTGGCGCAGGCCAGCTGCACGGCGGTCTCATAGCCGATTTTGTTGGTGTGGTCGGCCGAATCGACCACATCGAAACCCCCGAAGAAGGCGGCCGCGCTGGAAAAGGCCGGCGTGGAAAACAGGACCTCCGGTTCCGGACCCCGTTGTCTGACCAGCCAATGGGCGAAGTCGCGCGCGACCAACTCCTGCGTCTCCAGCCGCGCAAGGTGGTCCGCCGCCTTCCCGGTGAGCGCCGGCGGGAATCCCACGAAGAGGCCGGGCAGGACCAGCAGCGTGGCCGCCGCGGCCGTCCCCAAGCCCCGGACGGGCCCGCCTTCGCCGTCGCCGAGGAAGGCGGCCAGGGCGGCCAGGGCGAGGACGTCAAAGAGGTTCCACCAACGGAGCTGAAAAGCCGCGAGCACCACCACGGACAGCGCCGCCACCAAGGCGAAGACGAGGCGGCCCCGCTTTTCCCGGTCGAGCTTGTCCAGGAAGATCCGCGCGAGCAGCACCAGGCAGAGGGCGCACGGCAGCAGCGTCGCCCACTTGGCGCCCTCTCCGCCGGGCCGGCGCAGCCAGGCCCCCAGGCTGGACGCGAGTGCGCCGCGGGAATTGTTGGCCAGCTCCAGCGCGTAGAAATCGGAGGCCGCCAGCCCGCCCGAGCCGGTCAGGATTCCGACCACCGGCCACGCCGCGATCGCCATGGCGCCGGCCACCAGGAGGGCCAGCGCGGCCGGGCCGAAGGCGCGGCGTCCCCCGCGGGACCAGGTCGCCGCCGCCTCCAACACCTCGCCCATGCCCCACCAGGCAATGGCGTGGATCGGACTCACGGCATCGAGGGACCAGGAGAAATGATTCGGCGCAAACTCGAAGAGACTGGCCGCCAGCGTCGTCAGGGCGCCCGCGAGGGCCCAAGCCCGCCAACGGGACGGCGCGGGCGGTTGGCGGGAGCCGCGCGA
Organism: Opitutaceae bacterium; assembly: GCA_046704925.1. GTDB lineage: Bacteria > Verrucomicrobiota > Verrucomicrobiia > Opitutales > Opitutaceae > Fen-1467. The sequence continues at coordinate 8,351 of JBJKRD010000059.1, forward strand.
GCGGACGAACTCGTAGCCGACGGCGCCGAGGAAGATCGCCAGCAGCACGGGCGCCTGGCTCGTCGCGTCGTTCCAAAACCCGAGACCGCCCAGGATCCCGGCGACCGCGAAGTGGGCCCGCCGGTGGTTCCCCACCCGGCGGGGTGAGGCGAGCAGCGGCAGGATGCCGCCGAGCGCCAGGACCCACGCGAGCGAATGGGGGTCCGGCGCTCCCGGCTGGAAATTGGCCGCCAGCGGGAAGAACGAGATCCCGGCTACGACGAAACCGCTGGCGGCGAGGGAGCCAAGGTATCTGGCGCCGTAGGCGGCGCCCGCGACCAGCAGCAGGGCGAGCAGGAGCGGATCGGCGATGAGCGCGCCGCGGGCGATGGCGTAGCCGAGCGGTTCACCACAGACCGTTCCCCGCAGCCAGCCGACGACGATCAACCACCACCGGTAGGGCGCGGTCCGGCGGAGGTCCCGGCCGTCGGGCCGCGCGTCGTAATCGATGTGACGCAGGCGCAGCCGGCCCTGATCCGCCGACTGCTGGGCTTCCATGATCCACCAAAAGCTTGGATTGTGATGGCCCGGCACAAAGAGTTCCCGCTGGCCGTGGGTGAAGCCGGTCGGGCTCGCGGCGTCACGGGTCGGCGGGTCCACCGACCAGGTGGGCAGGTTCGTCACCGCCTCCACCCGCTCGATGCGTCGCTCGGTGGCCAGCCCCAGCAATCCGAGGGCGGCCAACAGGAGCAGCCACCAGGCGCGGGTGGCAAATCGGCTGGGGAGCGGTGGGGCCGGTGATGGAGGAGCGGACATCGGGGCGCTGTTCGCCTGAGGGCGGTTGCCGGCACGGGGAAAGCAAGGTGCCGGACCCTTGACTTGGTCATCAGGCGAAGCCTCAGTGAGCTACAGTTTTTCTTATGGCGAGTTCACGAGTACTCACGGCCGTGGGAAATGCGAGCGCCAATGCACGGTACAGGTTCAAGATGCTGCTGGCGGGCCTGGGGCTGCTCGGCGCCGTGGCAGCCACCGGCCGGGCCACCGAAAACGTCACGTCGACGCCGTTCAATCCCCGCTCGGGGCCGGCGGGCAAGACCATGTTTACGGCGCTTCCGGCCTCGCGCACCGGACTGGTGACCGTCAACCGCTACGACGATCCGCGCATGTTCGGCGCTCTCTATCGCGAGTTTCTCGACGGCGCCATCGGGACGGGCGTGGCCGTGGGCGACTACGACGGGGACGGGAAGCCGGATATTTTCATCGTGAACAAGGTGGGGTCCGGGCGCCTGTACCGAAACCTGGGCGACTTTCACTTCGTGGACGTCACCAGGCAGGCGGGTCTCGAGGACGACAGCGGCGCCTGGAAGGAGGGTGCCACCTTCGTCGACGTGAACAACGACGGCCGGCTCGACCTTTATGTTTGCCGATTCAACGCGCCCAACCGGCTCTACATCAACCAGGGCAACGGCACCTTCAAGGAAGAGGCCCATCGCTACGGGCTCGACGTGGTCGACGCCTGCGGGATGGCCTGCTTCGCGGATTATGACCGCGATGGCTGGCTCGACGTCTACATCCAGACGAACCTGCGGAACGCGGCCTCGAGTCCGCTGGGCCAGCGCGACTACCTATATCACAACAATGGCAACGGCACCTTCACCAATGTGACCGATGCCGCCGGGATCCTGGCCCAGCCCACCCAGGGGCACTCCGCAACCTGGTGGGATTACAACGAGGACGGCTGGCCCGATCTCTACGTCGCCAACGATTTCGAGACCCCGGACTTCCTTTACCGCAACAATCGGGACGGGACCTTCACCAATGTCATCGACCGGGTCCTGCCGCACATGCCGTACTCGTCGATGGGCTCCGACGAGGGCGACGTCGACAACGACGGCCACATCGACCTGCTGGCCGTGGACATGGCGGGGACGACCCGCGAATTCACGCAACGCGGCCTGGCCACCTCGCGGGCGAGATTCGATCCGCAGCGGAACGAGCGGATGAACGCGGCCATCCAGCTTTACTACAACGCCCTGTATTTGAACACGGGCGCGTCCCGCTGCCTGGAGGCCGCCCACCTGGCCGGCATCGCCGGGACGAACTGGACCTGGTCCCCGCGCTTCGAGGACCTGAACAACGACGGCCGCCTGGACCTTTTCGTCACGAATGGAATGGTGCGCGAATTGAACAACGAGGATCTCGTGGCGAAGCAGATGACCGCCCTCGACCTCGGGCAGCGGATCCTGGTCATGAAGAACAGCCCGGTGTTGAATCAGGCCAATCTCGCCTACGAAAACCTGGGCCACCTGCGCTTCAAGGACGTCGGCCGGGAATGGGGCCTCGACCAGGTCGGCGTCAGCTTCGGCGCGGCGTTCGGCGATTTCGACGGCGATGGCGACATGGATCTCGTGTACGTGAATTACCAGGGCCAGCCCACGATCCTGCGCAACGACGGCCAGACCGGGAACAGCGTGATCATCGCGCTGCGCGGCACCGCCTCGAACCGGTTTGGCGTCGGCGCCCGGGTCGAGGCCACCACCAAGGCGGGCACTCAAGTCCGCGAACTCGTTCTGGCCCGCGGCTACCTGTCGCAGAGCGAGCCCGTCCTCCATTTCGGCTTCGGCGACGACCACGAAATCCGGCGGCTGAGGATCTTCTGGCCCAGCGGGCGCACGCAGACGCTCGAAGACCTGCCCACCGGCCGCAAATACACCATCACCGAACCCGGCGGACCCGCCGCGTCCCAACCGCAGCCTTGGCCGATATCGCGGCCGCGCGCCACGCAGTTCGAGGACGTCTCCCGCGCCGTGGACCTCGCCGTGGCCCAGCGCGAGGAGAAGCTGGAGGGTACCGTGGCGCAACCGCTCCTGCCGCGCCGGTTCAACCGCCGCGGCCCGGGGATCGCGGTCGGCGACCTCAAGGGCGACGGGGTCGCCCAGATTGTGCTCGGCGCGACCTCGGTGGACGGGGCGAAGATCCTGGCCCGCGAAGGTTCGAGCTACCGGTCGCTGGCGATCGGCGCCATCGGCGCCGTCCCGGACATCGACGACGGACCGCCCCTGATCTTCGACGCCAACGGCGACGGCACCAACGATCTGCTGTTCACCGCCGGCGGCGCCGCGATCCCGGCCGGGGACCCCGATTACCAACCGCGGCTCTGGCTCAATCACGGCCGCGGCGGATTCGATCCGGCCCCGCCGGGTTTCCTGCCGTCGGAACGCATCAGCGTCGGTGCGGCGGTCGCCGCCGACTTCGATCACGACGGCAGACTGGACTTGTTTCTGGGTGGCCGGCTGCTGCCCGGCGATTATCCGGCGGCGCCCGCCAGCGCCCTGCTGATGCAACGGGACGGACGCCTGGTGGACGAGACGGACCGGCTCGCCCCGGGCCTGCGCAAAGTCGGGCTCGTTACGTCCGCCCTGGCGACCGACGTGGACGGCGATGGCTGGGTCGACCTGGTCGTGGCTACGGAATGGGGCGGCGTTCACTTCTTCCGGAACGAGCAGGGCCATGGATTTGTCGACGAATCCGCCCAATGGGGATTCGACACGGCGGGATCCGGTTTCTGGACCTCGATTGCCGCGGGCGACTTCAACCACGACGGCCACCTCGACTACGCGGTGGGCAACCTCGGATTGAACACCGAGTACACCGCCTCGCGCCGGTATCCGCTACGGTTGTTTGTCCACGATTTTGCCGGCAGCGGGCAGCCGCAGTTGGTCGAGGCACTCGATGTCGACGGGTCCCTGCTGCCAGTCGCGAGCCGGGATGAGCTGGCGGCGGCGATTCCCGGGGTCCTGCGGCGCTATCCTTCCGATGACCGGTACGCCGCCGCCACCCTGGACCAGATTCTGGGCAAGGAGGCCCTGGCCAAGGCCCGGGTCTGGCAGGTCGGCGAGCTGCGCAGCGGCGTGCTGCTCAGCCAGCCGGCGGGGGGTTACCAATTCGTGCCGCTGCCGCGTTATGCCCAGATCGCCCCCGTGCAGGGCATGGTCGCGGCGGACTTCAACGGCGACGGCAATTGCGATCTGCTGCTTGTGACCAACGAGTACTCGCCCATCCCGGCGATCGGCCCCTGGGACAGCGGCCTCGGCTGGCAGCAGCTGGGTGACGGCGACGGCGGCTTCACGCCGGTGCCGGCGGAGCAGAGCGGCTGGCTGGTCCCGGGCGACGCCAAGGCGCTCGCGCTGGTTGACCTCGACGGCGACGGCCGGCCCGACGCGATGCTCAGCCGCAACAACCAATCGACCATGGCCTTTCGCGACACCGGGTCCGACGCCAGCCTGCCGATTGCCGTCCGCCTCCACGGACGCGGCGGCAACCCCGACGCGATCGGCGCCCGCATCGCCCTCGTGAGCGGCGACCGGACGCTGCAGGTCAGGGAGCTCCATGCCGGCGGGGGTTTCGCGAGCCAGTCGACCACCACCGCCTTTTTTTCCGTCCCCCCCGGGCTCGCCGCCGGCGCCGAGTTCGACATCCGCTGGCCGCGCGGCGCCACCACAAAAGTCGCCTGCCCGCAGAAGGGCGGTTACCTGAACGTCAACGAATGAGCCGGCGGGAGTCCGGGTCACAGCCCGTTGGCCGGCCAGGCGGGCGCGAACCCGCGCGGGGGCGGGGGTCGGCCTTGGGTATTGACGGCGGGTTGGCGACGCCGCCTGCCAT
>JBJKRD010000060.1:0-4171 GCA_046704925.1 Opitutaceae bacterium
ATTCCAATGATGCCCACCTGCTGAACGCCGCGGTATGTTTTGGGCTAATGGGGCAGAACATTATTGGGCGGAGCTGACCCCGGCAACCGCGGGGCCTCAAATTCGGAACGGCCGCTCATCGCCGCAAGCGAGCCGTCCATTCCGGCCAAGCCGCGAGTGCAAGGGCGGCCTGACGATTCGGACGTTCAATCCAGCACCGGACGGCATGGAGTAGCTCGCACTCCGGTCTGGGCAAGCCTCCGACTACGCCGGCCGCAGGCCATGAGCAAGCCGAGCTTCGCGAGGCGCGTCGAATGGCTGCCCGACATGGATTCGAACCATGACTAAAGGATTCAAAGTCCTCTGTGCTACCTTTACACCATCGGGCAAGGCGGCAGGTCGGCCTACGTTGGGCCGAACGAATTTCCGGTCAAGGCCGGAAAGAACTCGCGCCCCGCCGCGGAGCCGGCGACGCCGGACCGCCGCTTCGCGCCCGCGGCACCATCAACCCGGGCCGGCCGCGGGCGTCGGGATGGGGACGCCCGCCCCGGGTCGTGCCGAAGGGTTTTTGCCCCCGGCGGTGTTTTTCGTCAGCAGGTCCCCGCACGGACCCCGGCGCGTCGCCCGGCCGAACCACCTCAATCCCTCCTCCCTCCCGCGCACTTCGCGGCCCGCCTTGGGCCGTCCCTACCATGACACTCCCAAATCCGGGTCGCCTCCTGTTTGCGTCCGGCCTCGCCGGACTCGGTTTTCTCAGCCTGCTCAACCGCGATTTCGCGCTGAACTGGCAGCCCGTGCCCTCCTGGGTGCCCTGGCGGGCGCCGCTCGCCTGCGCCTCCGGGGCCATCCTGCTGGTCGGGGGCATCGGGCTGCTGGTGAAGAAGACGGCCACGCCCTCGGCCCTCGTCCTCACCGGTTTTGTGACGCTCTGGCTCCTGCTCCTGCAATTGCCGCGGGTGGCGGCGCAGCCGCTGAATTCCGGTGCCTGGCTGGGGTTCGGTGAAAATTCGCTCCTCGTCACCGGGGGCTGGCTCATCTTCGCCACGCTCGCGGACGCAGGCGACCCGCGCGGCTGGCGCGCTTGGGCGGACGCCCGCTCCCGCCGGATCGCGCGGCTTTGGTACGCCGCCGCGCTGCCGTTGATCGGCCTTTCGCACTTCGTCTACCTGAACGGCACCATCTCGCTGGTGCCCGCCTGGCTGCCGTTCCGTCCGGGCTGGGCCTGCCTGACCGGGGCCGGCCACATCGCGGCGGGATTCGCCCTGCTGCTCGGCGTCGTGCCGCACCTCGCCGCGATCCTCGAGGCGGCCATGATCAGTTCGTTCGTCCTCTTGCTGCACCTGCCCGGCGTCGTGGCGGATCCCGGCAGCCGGCTCCAATGGACCATGCTGTGCGTCGCCACCGCCTACTGCGGCGCCGCCTGGGCCGTGGCCGCTTCGCTGGCGGGTCCTCCGCGGAAACCGGCGGCAACCTAGAAGCCGGAAGTCAGGGGCCAGAGGACGGAAGTCTGCCAAAAGCGGACGGCAGAGGCTTCGGCGCTCGCGCTTTCTCCGCGGTGGAATGGATCTTCGGCACGACCGAGACGAAGGCCACGCCGAGGGGGATCCGATGGACTGCCGGGGCCTACGGCAGCCTGAGCAGGTACTTCACCGCCGTGACCTTGCCCTCGGCATCGGTCTCGAAGACGAAGCCGGACTTGCTCTCGAAGAACTCGCCACGGACGAAATGCCAGGTCGTGCCCTGGTGGCTGAAGCCCTTGAGCTTCTTGTCGCTGCTCATGAGGATCGGGCAGATCGTATCGAGCGCCTGCTGCACCATCGACGCCTCCGCCGTGGTGCTGAGCTTGAGACCGGGTTTGAGCATCGCCAGGAGCCCCGGCATGTCGGCATCCGAGGACGGAACATTCACGCTCACCAACTTGTCGCCGACGCGCGCCACCACGAGCGACGTGGTGGGACCGCTGTCATCCCCGCCGATGAAGATCTTCACCTGGTAGACCGGAGCCGCAAACACCTCCTGCATGACCGGATCATCCAGCCGCTGCGTCTCGAAGCGGACCAGGTCCGAAGTGTGCCGGTTGAAGAACGCCTGCTCGTCCGGCGTGAGGTCGCCGGCGGACGAAACCATGGGAAGTGCCGACAGCAAGGCCGACACAGCGAGGGTGAGGTAACGTTTCATGTTAGTTGGAGTTTTGCCGCCACCGCCTGCGGGAGCGGCCGGCGGTGCGACGCGGTTATCGAAGCGCGCCCGACGTGGTGGAGTCAACCACGCGCAACGCCGGGCGCCTCGGAAGTCCGGGGACAACGCCGAGGGCCCGCCCCTTCGCCGCGGGGGGCCCGCCCACAGAATAGCACCCCCAGGCGTGATTACGCCGCCCGCGCAGCCTTCGGACCGTACGATCAGGGCCCGTCGTGGTCGCGTCCGCGGTCGCGCTCCTCCCGAAACAGGTCGGAATAATCGTGGTCGCCCGCGGCATCCACTGTCGTCTGGCCGAGGAAGGGCTGCCCCTGTCGCGGCCCGACGCCGAAGATTTCCTGCAGCGTCTCCACGTCGGAGGAATGGGTGTAGGTGATCGCGTCATTGTGGTAGGCGTAGCCCTTGGTGAGCGGCGAGATGAAGATTTCCGGAACGGAGTGGCTGTAGTCGTTTGGGGCCGTATCCGAACCGTCCTGCCGCTCGGTCTCGTCGCTCCAGATGACGATCAGGCCGTTGTTCCGGTAAGCCTCCGAGGCCATGATCATCGGCACCACCGTCCGCAGGAAATTGTCCCCCTCGGCGATGTGGGCCGCGTCGCCCGTGTAGTGAATCCCGTTGTAGGTGAAGCCGTCCGCCAACGCGTTGTGCATGTCGTTGAACTGGTCCGGCGTGATCACATTGAGCCGCGCGACCCGGTTGTGCTCCAGGTCATCCGCCAATTCCTGCAGCGGCACGTAATGCCGGACCTCCGGGTTCGCGGCGCTGAAGTCCCCGGTGGTCGTCGTCCCGCCGTTGGTCGCGGTGAAGAACAACTGCCCCACATGCTTCGGCGCATAGTTGTACTGGTTGCTGCCGTTGTAGGGATTGACGTAGGCGGCCGACGTCCCGCTGAACCCGGAGAGCGGCACCGTCCACTGGGTGCGCGGCGCCACCGTGCTGGTCAGGCCGTTGGCGTCGGGATGATTGACCGTGCCGGACGAAGGCACGAGGTCGATGTCCTCCACGTACGCCTTCCAGGAAATGCCGCGCTGCTGCAGCAGGCCGCTGACGTTGGGAAAGCTGAAGACATTGCCCCCGGCGTCCGAGGTGTCCTGGTACGGGTCGGAGTCGTTGGTCACCCCGAAATTGCTGCCGCCTTCCAGCCAGATGTAGTTCGGCTCGGAGGGATGAATGCTCGGGTTGATCCCCGACGGCGTCGCCAGGTCGTTGTAGCAGCGGTTGGTGTACGCGACGTCGCCCGACCACGGGCTGTGGGGATCGATCAGGCCGTTGATGAAGGGCGCCGCCGGGTTGCCCTTGACCTGCTCGATTCCGCTGGTCGGCGAGGTGTCCACATTGCCGTTGGGCTGGATCCAGTTGTGGTTCTCCAGGAGGATGTAGAACACGGTGCGGATCCGCTCCGCCGGCTTGGCGGGTGCGAACGGGGCAAGAAGCAGGCCGACCGTGGCGCCGGCCAGCAGAGGCTTGAACTGACGGAATGATTTCATGGGAACGATGGCGTGAACTGCGTTTTGGTTGGTTTCTCTGGACGCTGTCCGCGCGAACCTGGAGAACGCGGCGATGCCATCCGATCGGGACACCCGAATGCCCCGCCCCGCAAACCGAGCGCCGTCAGTTCACCGAAACGTTTCGTCGTCGAGACTTCGCTGCCATTTTCAAATCCGGCCGGCGCGCCGTCACCATCATGAGGTCAGAAGTCGGAGGTCCGGGATCTGAGCTCTGCCTTCCGACTTCTGGTCTCTCCAAGCGGCCCGGCCGGGCAGCCAAGATGGCCGCGCGACCGGCACGACTTTCCGACCGGCATCCGTAGCGCCGGTTTCCGCCTCCGCGGCGCGCCACGGCGTCGCTTCGACGCGACGGCGGCCCGCCCGCAAGACGGCACGCCATGAGGTCAGGGAGCGCAGGCCGACGCGGTCGCCGGCCAACCCCCCTCAACCTGCCCAGCCCGAGTAACACCTGGCACCGAGGTCCTGAATATAGACTGTTACCCTTGCAC
>JBJKRD010000061.1:0-15238 GCA_046704925.1 Opitutaceae bacterium
CGGCCCGGGGGGCCGCGGTCGCGCCGCGGGGCCCCGCTGCCCCCCCGCGAGACCGGGCACCGCCCGAAAATGATAAACCCGCTGCCGTCGGGCCACCGTCAGCAGGCCGCGCCGCTCGAGGTCAAAGAGATCATCGCGCGCCGTCTGGTGGGTCACGGCGTGGCAGTGCTGGTGGACCGCGATAAGATAGGAGGTCTCCGGGTGCTGCAGCGCATGGGTGAGCAACGCCTGCTGGCGGCGATTCAATGCCGCGACGCCCGGAAGATCGCGCCCGGCCGCCTGCAACCGCCCGATCTTCTCCCCGACATGCTCCTGCCAGCTCATGATCGCGGCCGCGATGACCCCGGCCTGATGCAGGATGAAATAGGTGAGATCGTTGTCGTCGGTCTCCGTCTCCACAAACGCGCGGTGGTAGCGGTCACGCCCCCCCAAGAGGTGGGCGGAAATCGACACGAAGCCGAACGGCGAGTAACCGTGGCGAGCCATCGACCGATAGAACAGGATCCGGGCCAGACGCCCGTTGCCGTCGAGAAACGGCCGGTCGTATGCCAGCCAGAAATGAAGCAGGATGGCGCGAATGACCGGATGCACGAAGCCGTTGGGAGTTTCGCCGTTGGCAAACGCGCACATCCGGGCCAGCCGCCCGGGCAGGTCCCCGCTCCCGGGAGGTTTCGGCGCATCTTCCGTCGCCGGCCGGCCCTCCCCTTCGCGGCGCAGACGTCCGCCGGCCGCCGGATGATCGAGCGTGCCCTCGGTCAGGACCCGGTGCAGCGTCGCAACTGCTTCCGGAGTGAGTTTCTCGCCGGCTCCGCGCACCGCCGCCAGCAACGCGGCATGATGGTTTGCCACCTGGCGCTCATCCCGATCCGCCGGCACCCGTTTCGCACGCAGCAAGTCCTTGCCCACATCCGAACCAACTCTGGCGCCAGCCAACTGGCTGGACGTCACCGCCTCCTTGATCATCCCGCCCGCCGCCAACCTCTCCCTATCCTCTGTTCCCATGCTCGAAAGCGGCCCGCCGCGGTCGAGTCCATGCAAGAATTCGATCAGCATATCCGGACACCCCCAGACAAACGGCCTCCCACCGGCGTCGGTCATCGGGCATCGGTGCAAGCCGGGCGACCGGGCCAGTTTCAGCGCCGCCCACCACGCTTCCCGACTGACGCCTTGGGGTGTGGGCTGCTCCCTGATCTCGTCCCAATGCCTATATCCATCGGCAGGAGACAATGCCTCAACGGCATCAATCGTCTCAGCCCATTGCAGCGGAAAGACATCCAAGTATCTCTTCGGTCTGTCCCCGGACATCAAGTGTATTCCAAATATATCACATAATAGGATTAGCAAGCTTTACGATAATCCAAATTACTATTGAATTAGGATAACCATCCAACTGATCAGCACCATCCAAATCTGTTACGTGTGAAGCGGTCGGTCGTCCGAACTGCCGATATTGTCAGGCCTCAACCTGGGGTCGGTTCAACGCGGGCCAGTCCAGATGGAAGAATTTGCCTCGGGGTTGGTCGATTCGCTCGTAGGTGTGAGCGCCGAAGTAATCCCGCTGTGCCTGCAGCAAGTTCGCCGGCAGGCGGGCCGCCCGATAGCCGTCGTAGTAGGCCAGGGCCGAGCTGAATGTCGGGGTGGGGATTCCGTGGCGGGCCGCCAGTGCGACGACGGTACGCCAATTCTCCTGGGCCTTCTTCACCGTCCGGTTGAAATAGGGGTCGAGCAACAGGTTGGCCAGCCTGGGGTTGCGGCCATAGGCCTCGGTGATCTTCTGCAGGAAGGCCGCCCGGATGATACACCCGCCCCGCCAGATTTGGGCAATGGCGCCAAAATCGAGCTTCCAATTGAATTCTTTCTGCGCCTCGCGCATCAACTGGAAGCCCTGGGCGTACGAGCAGATTTTCGAACAATACAGCGCGTCGTGAATGGCGCGGACGAGCGCCTTCTTTGCGCCGCCATACTTTTTCCGCGCCGGTCCCTTGAGCGTTTTGGCCGCGGCCACCCGCTCCTCCTTGATCGCGGAAAGGCAGCGGGCAAAGACCGCTTCGGCGATGGTCGGGGCCGGCACCCCCATGTCGAGCGCGTTCACGCTCGTCCATTTGCCCGTGCCTTTTTGTCCGGCCGCGTCGAGCACGACGTCGACCAAGGCCCTGCCCTTGGCGACCGGATCCTTCTGGTGGAGAATGTCCGCGGTGATCTCGATCAGGTAGGAGTCGAGGGCGCCCTGGTTCCATTCCGCAAACACCCCGCCGATTGCCGCCGCCTTCATGCCCAGGAGCCCGCGCAAAAGATCGTACGCCTCGCAGATCATCTGCATGTCGCCGTACTCGATCCCGTTGTGGATCATCTTCACGTAATGTCCCGCGCCGTCGGGCCCGATATAGGTGGCGCAGGGAACGCCGCCCGTCACCGGCCTGCCCGGTACGGCACCGGCCAGCGGACGACCCGTGGAGGCGTCGACCTTGGCGGCGATGGCATTCCAGACGGGCTCCAGTTCCCGGTAGGCCGCGGCATCCCCCCCCGGCATGAGCGACGGACCGAAACGGGCGCCGGTCTCGCCCCCGGAGACACCCGACCCGATGAAGCGCAGTCCCTTTTCGCGCAGCTCCTTCTCGCGGCGGATGGTGTCGGTCCACTTGGCGTTGCCGCCGTCAACTATGATGTCCCCCGGCTCCAGCAGCGGCACGAGGCTGTTGATCACCGCATCGGTGGCGCCGCCGGCCTGCACCATGATCACGATCTTCCGCGGCTTGGCGAGCGATTGCACCAACTCCGGCAGGGTGACGGCGCCGATCAACCCGCCAGGCGTGGCGGGATTCGCCGCGACAAACGCCGTCATCTTTTCGGTGGTACGGTTGTACACCGAGACCTGAAAGCCATGATCGGCGATATTGAGCGCCAGGTTTTGACCCATCACCGCGAGGCCGATGAGTCCGATATCGGATTGGGCTTTTGTCATACGCAAAAGTCCATTGGACCCAAATACCACCCCGACGCCAATCAATTCTCCCGCTGTTCCCGTCAACCGGCGGCCGGACCGGCCTACCAATGGGTCTTGGGACGCGAGGGGAAAAACGGAGCTATGTCATTGATGTACGGCGTGAGGAACTTGGGCTCATTGCGCTCGTACACCCAGGTGAATCCCACCACCAGACACGTCACCAGGATCATGGCAAAAAGGATGAACCGGTTCATCTTCGCCGCCTGTTTGATGACGATGACCACGACAATCAGCACCAGCAGACCCAGCCCGATGTTGACCAGATGCTTTCGCGGCAGGGCATGCAGCTTCTGAATGGCGCTGAGGGCGAAAAATAGCATCGGATCGCAATTTACACCCTGGGGCGTCCCTTATTCGAGTGGATTGTGCCCGGCCGAAGGATTTACATTTTTCTCCCAGAATCCGGGCCGCGCGCATCCGTTTCGCCGCTGTTGATCCATAGGGAAGCCCCGGTAGGGTAGTGCTCCTTCTTCCAGATGGGCACCCGTATCTTCATTTCATCGACGATATAACGACAGGCGTCGAACGCCGCGGCCCGATGCTCGGCCGTGACGCCCACCCAGACCGCCAGCTCTCCAATCTGCAATCGGCCGGTTCGGTGAACCCCGGCGGCGGCGACGATCGCATACTTCTTACGCGCCTCCACCAGGATTCGCGATCCCTCCTTTTCCGCGAGCTCCGTAAAAGCTTCGTATTCCAACAAGACCACCTCCCGGCCCTCGTTGCGCCCGCGCACCCTTCCCTCGAACGATGCGAGGGCCCCCGCACGGACATCCAAAAGGCGGTGCGCGAATTCCTCCGGGTCGAGGGCGGTAGCCGAGAGATGAAAGGACAATGACATGGCTCAGGAAGCGGTCGCTCCGGTTGGTCTCATGCCCCACTGTCTTCCGCCAGCAGCGCGCATCTCAACCTCCGGCAACCGGTGGGACGAAGGCCACCCGGACGCCGTCGCCCAGCGGTGTGTTCCACTCCGCAAAATCACCGTCGATGGCGACTTTCACCCGCTCCCGGGCCAGGGCAAAACCGTGGCGAATTGCCAGTTCCTGATACAACGCCGCCGCCGTTTCGGCGTCGGTCGCCACCTTCTCCTCGCCGCATTTTGCCTGCTCCCGCAGGACGGCAAAGTAGCTCACGGATACACGCTTCATTGCGCCTTGCGTTGCCGACGACCGTCCTGTTTCCGCGGCCCCGCCCGCCGGCCCGGGCTGGCGGTGCCGCCGGCGGTCCCTTCTTTCGCGCGATAATGCCTCTTGCCTCCGGTTTTCTCCAACAACCGGATTTCGCGAATCACGATGGCGGGTGAAACGGCCTTGGCCATGTCGTAGACGGTGAGCGCGGCCACGCTCGCTCCCGCCAGCGCCTCCATCTCCACGCCGGTCTTGGCGTGCGTGCGGACGCGACAATCGATCTGAATTTCGCCATCCGGCGCCGCCGTGATATCGATCCGGCAGTCCTCCAACGGCAGGGGATGACAGAGCGGAATGAGTTCGCTCGTCCTCTTGGCCCCCATCACCCCGGCAAGGATGGCCGCCTGGAAGATGGGGCCTTTTTTGCTGCGGATGTCCCCCTCGCGGAGCCGGCCGGCCAGATTCGCCGGCAGCGTCACGATCGCCCGCGCCCGCGCCGTGCGCTCCGTGACCGCCTTCCCGCCGACATCGACCATCGCGGGGCGGTTCTTCGCATCGACATGGGTGAACATGGGCCGTAATCTCGCGCATCCTCCGCGCGGCGCAAAGGCAAATTCGCCCCCACCGGCGGGCCGTTCAAACCCAGGCCCAGTAGCGCACGGCCGCACCCGCCTTCCAGGCACCCGGTCCGGCCGGCAGTTCCACAAATCCGTCCGTGCCCACCAGACCGGCCAGATCGCCGGACGTGTTGAGCGGTGCCGGCGCGGCCCTTCGCCCTCCTTGGGCGTCGTCGGATACGCGTACTGGCAGAAACCAAGTCGACGACGATGCAAACGTCACCGCCTCCGTGAGGACAGCCGTCCGCGGCGGTCGGGCGTCCCGGCCGCTCATCTTCTCCAGCCCCGGCAGCCCATAACGGTGCAGGCAGATGTAGGCCGACGCGGGATTTCCGGGAAAGGCAAAGACCGGCACCCCCTCCGGAGTCGCACCGAACCAGAATGGCTTGCCCGGACGCTGGGCCACACCGCGGAACAGCTCGCGGACTCCGATCTCGGCGAGCACCGCCGGCAAGAGATCCAAGCGGCCGCGGGACACCCCGCCGGTGAGCATCACGACGTCGAAATCGGTCATGAGGCGCGCCAGCAGACGCCGCGCTTCCTCCCGGTCATCGCGAACCTGGCAGCGCTGCACCCGGGGAAACCCGGAGGCGATCAGCGCCGCCCGCAGGGCGTAGTCGTTGGAACGCCGAACCTGATGCGCGGCCACCGGGGAATCCACCTCGACCAACTCGTCACCCGAGGCCACGACCGCGATGGCAGGCAACTGCGTCACCTTCAGGTGGGCGTACCCGCAGGCCGCCGCCACGGCGATCTCGGCTCCCCGCAGGACCACCCCCGGCGGCAGAACCACCGACCCGGCCGCATGGTCGGAACCCATCCGATGCACCGCTTGTCCGGGTGCGAGGTCTCCCGTGGGCGTCATCATTCCGTCGCCGCTGGTCGCGTCCTCGTAGGGCACCACCAGATCGGCCCCGACGGGCAGCGCCGCCCCGGTCATCACTTCGATGCAGGCGTCGGCCCCCGGCAGTTCGTGCGGGACGGCGCCGGCGGGCTGCATGCCGGCGATGCGAAACCGCCGCACCCCCGCCCGCCAGGCCGCATGGCGGAGGGCAAACCCATCCATGGTCACGCGGTCGAATGGCGGCAGATCCCGGTCGCACACCAAGGGCTGGCGCAGCACCCGCCCCTGCGCTTCCGCGAGCGGGCAATCCTCAGCCGGCCGCGGCGCCATCGCGTTCAGCACCAGGGTTTCGGCTTCGGCCACGGAGTGCATCGCCCCAATCTAGCAGACCGTCCCCCGCCGGCACAGGGCAAACCGCCGCGCCCCGGAGGCGTTTTGGGTCGCCTCTTTGCGCTTCTCCCGCTTTCCGTTTACCTCTTTTTCTCCATGTCCGACCTGCGCGACCGATTCGGCCGGCCCCTGCGCGACCTGCGCGTTTCCGTCACCGACCGCTGCAATTTCCGCTGTCCCTATTGCATGCCGGCGGAGGTGTTCGGCGCCGACCATGCGTTCCTGCATGACTCGCAAATCATGTCGCTTTCCGAGATGCAGCGCATCCTGCGGCAATTTGTACGCGTCGGGGTTGAGAAGGTGCGGATCACCGGCGGCGAGCCGCTCTTGCGCCCGGATGTGCCGGAACTGATTCACGAGCTCAAGCACTCCCTCCAGGTGCCGGACGTGGCCCTGACGACCAACGGCTGGCTCCTCGAACGCACCGTCCCGGCCCTGCGGCGGGCCGGTCTCGACCGCCTCAACGTCAGCCTCGACAGCCTCCGCCCGGACATCTTCGGGCGCCTGAGCGGCGGCCGCGGCTTGCGGCTCGAACGGGTCCTCGCCGGCATCGAAGCGGCGGCCGGGTCCGGCCTGCCGCTCAAGATCAACATGGTGGTGCAGCGGGGCGTCAACGACGGTGACATTCCCGCCATGGCCTCCTGGGCCCGCGAGCGCGGCTTCACCCTGCGCTTCATCGAGTTCATGGACGTCGGCAATCACAACGGCTGGTCCCTCGATCGTGTGGTCCCGGCGCGCGAGATCGTGGAACGGTTGGGCGCGCATTGGCCGCTCGAACCCTGCAGCCCCGCCTATCGCGGCGAGGTCGCGGCTCGTTACCGTTACCGGGACGGCCGCGGCGAGGTTGGCGTCATCAGCAGTGTGACGGAGCCCTTCTGCCGCGATTGTCATCGCGCCCGGCTGTCCGCCGACGGGCGGCTTTTCACCTGTCTGTTCGCCGTCAGCGGCTGGGACGTCCTCGGCGCGTTGCGCGCCGGCGCGGACGATGACGAACTCTTCAACTATCTGCGCCGCGTCTGGCGGGGCCGGCTCGACCGCTATTCGGACGAGCGCGCCGAAATCCTCGCCCGGCACGAGACCCGCCACAAGGTGGAGATGAGCTATATCGGCGGCTGAACGCCGCGCCCTTATTGGTACCGGGTCGACCGGCCAAAGTAGTTGAGCATCCACACCTCCCGCCACACGCGGAAGCGGCCCTCGTAGGTCATCTTCCCGAACTCCTCGCGCTGGTCGTACGGCAGCAGGAAGCCCAGCTCGGTGTTGAGCCGCTCCAACTCGGATTGCTGCCGATTCAGATCCTCGATCGGCTCGCCGGTCCATGGCACCACCGGGCTGCCGGCGCGGGCCAACCGGCGTTGGTGCCGGGCGAGCAGGCGGGGCAGGCTGCGCCGCCAGGGGGTGCGTTCCACCAGCCAGTTCTCCGGATAGAATCCACCGAAGGGAAGGTAAAGATTGTCGCTCAGGTAGCGCAGGCCGTCGGCGGTGCGCGAGGTCAGGGTGTAGCAGACGGTGATCGCGCCGTTGGCCTGCGGCATGAATGTCACCTGGACCCGGACGGTCGCCGCCGTGTCCTGGTAGACCGACAGGCGCAGGTAGATGCCGCCGCCGATCTCGGCCCGCAGCGCCTGGACCTGGTTGTAGCCATGACCCCGCAGCCAGGTTCGCAGCTTCAGGAGCCGCGGGTGGGTGGGCCACTCCTCGCCGCTGTTGTTGACCACATAGCGGGGGAACAGGGGCAGCGGGCTTTGGTTAAGCGCGGCGATCGCGATCCAATTGTAGATCGTCTCCAGCAGAAACCAGATCAGGAACAGCGCCAGGGCCATGACCCAGAAAGGGCGCGTCGTCCAGCCCCACACCAGCGCCAGAAACGCCCCGCCGCAGGCAAAAAGCAGCCAGCGCAGCCACCGCACGAAAATCGCGATCACCGGCGAGGCCATCCGCTGGTTGAGCGAAAACAGGACCAGCGACAGCACGGCGGCGGCGAGAATGATAATGGAGGGATCCATGGCCTTTCGGCGCCGCGCGGAGGCGCGGCCGGGACATCCTGTGGCCGGCCCGTCAGCTCAGCCGCACGGGCATGATGACGCAGATGAAGCTCTCAAGCGTCTTGAACACCCCGGGGCTGACCTCGTCCTTGACCTCAAAAAAGACCTCGTCCTTGGTGAGCGCGCGCAACGGATCCATCAGGAACTGGGGATTGAACGCCACCTGCAGTTCCGGCCCGCTGTAGGAAACCGCCATCGCCTCGTGGGACTCGCCAAAATCCGGGCTGGAGGCGGTGATCTCCAGCAGGTTGCTGCTGAGCTTTATTTTCACCGAATTGGCCTTCTCGCTGCAGACCAGGGCGGCGCGGTGCACGCATTGCAGCAACAACTCCCGCTCCAGCTTGATGCGTTGATGCGTCTCCTTCGGGATGACCTGCTGGTAGTTGGGATAATTGCCTTCGACGACCTTGGAAAACAGGTAGATGTTTTCCACCAAACCGCTGGTGTCCTTGTCGGTGGCGATCTGAAAGGAAGCCCGGCGCTCATTGAACGAAATCTTCGCTTTCGCGCCCTTGTCGAGCAACCGCAGCAACTCGGCGACCGTGCGGGCCGGCAGAATGATGCTGCCGGCGCTGGCCGCCGGGAAATCAAGCTCCTTGCTGATCAGCGCGAGGCGCCGGCCATCCGTGGCCACCAGGGAAAGCTTCCCGTCACGAAAATTGAAGTAGACTCCGTTGAGAATGTATCGGGTCTCATCGGCCGACTGGGCGTAGGCCACGCAACGGAGCATGGTCGCCAGCTCCGCCTGCTCCAGCGAGAAGGACTTGTCATCGCCGAACTCCGGCAGCGGCGGAAACTCATCCTTGCCAATGCCCATGATGCGAAACTGGGAGCCGCCGGAGGCCAGCTTGACTTGGTGGGTGGGCGTGGAGTCGAGCGCCACGTCAACGTTGGGCAGCTCCCGCACGATCGTGGCCAGACGTTTCACCGGCAGCGTGACCGAGCCGGTTTCCTTCACCTCGGCCTTGATTTTGCAGCGAATCCCGAGATCCAGGTTGGTCGTGGTCAGGGAAATGTGATCCTTCTCCGCCTCGATCAGGACGTTGCTGAGGATCGGCATCGTCGCCTTCGACCCGACGACGTTGATCACCTGCTGCAAGCCATTGCTGAAATGATCGCGGTTGATTTTGAACTTCATGTGGGGACGACGGGGATGAACCTACGCGGGACGTAACTAACAAAGGGTAATCATAACGGGATTCAACAAGTAATTATTCCATCTTATTATGGTTGGTGAATATGCCCAACAACCGGGCGGGAGTTGGCCGCTTTCGGGCGAACCGGGAAGATGCCGGGCTTGTGGATAATCCGGTCAAGAAAGGGATGGGCGGGCCGGGTTGTTCACGAGCGGAAAAGGGTCGGCGGATTATTGACCGGTTGCTGGAGGGTTTTTCACCCGTTGTTTTCGTTGCGAACGCAGGCGGGCGGTCATCTGGGCGCGGCGGGCCTGGCGCAACAGGCCATAAAAGATGTACGCCAAAAACAGGCAGATGAAGGCCACCTCCTGCAGCCAGAAAACGAAAACCGCGAGAACGATGAGGGCGATGAATGTGCGGATGCGCGTCTTCGTCTGCCAGTCCACCTGCTTGAAACTGGGATAACGAATGGTGCTGATCATCAGCAGGGCGATCAGGAGCAGCAGAATCGGCAGCAGGAGCGCCAGCCGGTGCGGCTCGCGGTTGTCCTCGGAGAAGTGCAGCAGCAGCAGAACCAGGGAGACCACCGTGCCGGCCGCCGCCGGCACCGGCAGCCCGATGAAGTCCTTGTTGCCGTCTTTGGGGCGGTGCAGCAGCGGATTCGTGATGACATTGAAGCGCGCAAGGCGAACCGCGGCGCAGAGCAGGTAAACGAAGCCGATGAACCAGCCGATCTGGCGGAAGACGGGATAGCCCTGGGTCGGCGATAGGATGAGGAAAAACATCATCAGCGCCGGCGCCACCCCGAAGGACACGACGTCGGCCAGCGAGTCG
The DNA here is from genome assembly GCA_046704925.1 of Opitutaceae bacterium. Taxonomy (GTDB): domain Bacteria; phylum Verrucomicrobiota; class Verrucomicrobiia; order Opitutales; family Opitutaceae; genus Fen-1467. Next base: position 9,998 of record JBJKRD010000061.1, read on the forward strand.
AACTCCGCGCCAAAGAGCGACTCGCGGCCGCCCAAGCGCGCCAGGCGGCCGTCAAGCGAATCAAAGATCACGGCCACGAGAATGAACCAGACCGCCTGCGTATAGAGTTCGCCGGAAGTGTGGGCGTAGGTTCCCGGCGCCATGGTTTCCAGCCGCGCCTGAATGCATTTGATGACCGCGACAAATCCGCAGAACAGGTTTCCCGCCGTCATCAGGTTCGGCAGGAAGTAGACCCGGCTGGCCTGCGTGACGTTGTAGGGATTCTCCCGCGATTCGAGGTCGGGCATGGCGAAAACAGGGCGGCCGCCAAACCGGCGCGTTACTTCTTGGTCGTGGTCAGGCTCTCCAGGTACTTCCAGAATTTGGAGTGCTGCTCGAAAAGCTGTTGCTCGGATACCGGCAGTTTCATGCGGAACAGGAGATCTTCCAGGGAGGAGCGATGCAGGATGTAGTGCGTGTGCAGGGTCTCTCCCCGAACCTCGAAATAGAAGCGAAACTCCGCGGCCCGCAGGCGGTAGAACACCTTGCCGCCACGGGAGAACCGGCCCAGCGGCTCGCGCGGGTTGGCCAGATCCTGCGGCGTCAGCCGGGTGATCGGTTCAATGGCGGCGAGTTGCGCCAGCTTGTCGAGTTTGTTGAGCTCGCGCATGCTCTGCTCGGAGAAAGTCACTTGATACATGGTTTCAGGCGACCCTCCCGTCGGCCGTGGCCATCCCCGGAAGCGGCGGGCGTCGGTTATGCATACGCCTTTGACCGCCGCCTCAGCAAGACCGCAGATGGCAGGGCCTCAGCGCCGACCCCGGGTTACGCAAGCTGCCGATATAATCCGGCGGGCCCGGGAGGCGGACTGCGAAAGCGGTCAGGATCAGATCGGTAAGCCGGAACCGAATCTTATGGTTCGGGTCGAATGAGATAAGCATACGCACTGGTCCTTGGAGCAGTTAGGCCCGCATTCCAGCCATGAAACCTCGACTGTCTTCTCTTGCGATCGCGGCGGCGGCGCTTGCCTTGGGCGTCGTCGTGCCTGCCCCCGCCGCGGAATCAGCCGCCGCCAACCAGGAGCGCGAGCAGGTCCGCCAAACCGAGCAGGAAGTGACGACCACCCGGCAGCGGGCACGATGGCAGGAGGCGCTGCGAAGGTATGATCGCAACGGCGACGGCCAGCTTGCGCCAGCGGAGAAGCAGGCGGCCCTTGAGGCCGTGCGACTGAGAAATCAGGAGGAGTTGCGCCAAGCCGCCGCGGGCGCGGAAACGGAGGCGAAGAATACGGTTCGGGAACAGGCGGAGGTCCGGGAAGAGCAGCGCAGCCAGGAGGCGGCTGGCGAAGCGGAGCGCCGCCAAGCCGTGCAAGAGCAGCGCTGGCGGCAGTGGCTCGAGCGTTTCGACGAGAACAAGGACGGGCAGATGAGCGATGAGGAGTTCAGCAAGGCGCTGACCCTGACCGAAAAAGAAGCCGCCGGGGACCGGGATAAACTCCGGGCCAAGGACAAAACCAAGCTCAAGGACCAAGATCAGACGCGGGACCAGGACCGGATCCAGGATCAAGACCAGGACAAAGATCAGCTGCAGGATCAGGATCGGCTGCGCGATCAAGACCGGCTGCAGGTTGATCGGCCCGGCGGCGGTCGGTCGCAGCGGGGTGGCGGCCGCCGGCGTTAGCCGGCCTCTCCGGGGTCAGCGAGCGGGCGGGCTCCGCCCATAGGCGGGATCAATCTTGAGCAGGGCCGTCGCCACGAACGAGGGGAGCGTGGCCACGCAGACCCAGGTGAAGAACTTTAAGTATCCGAGGTGGTCCTCCAGCCACCCGGCCGGCAGCCCGGGCAGCATCATGCCGAGGGCCATGAAGCCCGTGCAGATGGCGTAATGGGCGGTGCGGTGCTCGCCCTCGGACACCATCATCATGTAGACCAGGTACGCGGTGAAGCCGAAGCCGTAGCCAAACTGCTCCACCGTCAGCGCGCCGCCGATGATCACCAGGCTGTGCGGCTGGCCCAGCGCCAGCAGCACAAACACGGCGATCGGCAGATGCATGCTGACGAGCATGGGCCAGAGCATCCGCTTCAGTCCGACCCGGGAAATGGCGTATCCGCCCAGCAGACCACCGACGGTCAGCGCCAGGATCCCGATGGTGCCGTAGAGCAGGCCGACGTCCTGGGTGCTCAGGCCGAGGCCCCCGACACGGCGCTCGTCGAGCAGGTAGGGAGCGACCAGTTTCAGCAACTGCGCCTCGGCCAGCCGGTAGAGCAGCAGGAACGCCAGGATGATCGCGAGATTCTTCTTTCGGAAGAAGCTGGCGAACACCGCGAAGAAACCCGCCAGCGGCGCCGCCCGGCGGCCATCGTGGTCGGTCGGTGGCCGCGGCAGGGCCCAGAGGTGGTAGAAAGCCGCCAGCGCGAAGACGACCGCAACGAGCATGAAAACCGCGGCCCAGGCGCGGTTGACCCGGCCAAGGGTCTCCTCCAGCGAACCCGCGAGATAGACCAGTCCGCCCTGGCCCGCGATCATGGCCACGCGATAGAAGGTGCTGCGCACCCCGACAAACGCGGCCTGCTGCGAGGGACGCAAGGCCAGCATGTAAAACCCGTCGGCGGCGATGTCGTGCGTGGCGGAACCGAAGGCCAGCAGCCAGAAGACCGCGAGGGAGGCGTGGAAAAAAAACGGCGCCGGCAGCGCCAGCGCCAACAGGGCCAGCGCCGCGCCGATGAGGAACTGCATGCCGACGATCCACGCGCGCTTCGTCCGCACCAGGTCGACCACCGGGGACCAGAGCGGTTTGATGACCCAGGGGAGGTACAGCCAGCTCGTGTAGAACGCGATGTCGGTGTTGGAGATCCCGAGGTTCTTGTACATGACGACCGCGACGGTCATCACGACGACGTAGGGCACCCCCTCGCAGAAATAGAGCGTCGGGATCCAGCGCCACGGCCGTGGCGCGGCTGATGGCTGACTCGGGGAATCCACAGGCTTGCCGCGGACTGTGGGGTTCCGCCGCGACCGGGGCAACGAAAGAGCGCGGACGCGCTCAGTTCACCGGCCGGGCGGCGTAGTGGGTGTGCAGCAGGTGATGGGATCTCTCCCCCAGCGGCGCGCCGAGAAACTCGCGGTACAGTTCGATAATGGCCGGATTCTCGTGGGACATGCGCAGCGTCTTGCCCTCGTCCTCGGCAAAGATCCCCTTGATCCGCGCCAGCCTCACCTCGTTGGTCGTGAACCGCGGTTGCCCGCCGCCGCCGATGCACCCGCCCGGGCACGACATCACTTCAACGAAGTGGTAGGAAGCGGCGCCGGACCGGATTCGCTGGATCAGGCGTTCGGCGTTGGCCAACCCGTGCGCCACGGCCAGCTTGAGGGTGACACCCTCGAGGAATTTCCATTCCGGCACGGCGCGCGGGACGGTGATCGCCACCTCTTTCACCCCGGTCAGGCCGGCGATCGGCGCCACGTGCAGTTTTTCGAACGGCAGCGGCTCGCCGGTCACCAGGCACCAGACGGTGCGCAGGGCCGCCTCCATCACGCCGCCGGTGTTGGCGAAAATGTCGGCCGCGCCCGAGCCGAGGCCGAGCGGCTGGTCGGCCGCCTCGTCGGGTTGGGCGAGGAAGTCGAGACCCGAGGCGGTGATCATCCGCCCCAATTCCCGGGTGGTGAGCACGGCGTCCACGTCGGCCACTCCGCTCGCATTCATCTCCGGCCGCTGCGCCTCGAATTTTTTCGCCGTGCAGGGCATGACCGAGACGACAAAGATATCCTCCGGTTTCCGGCCGATGCGTTGCGCGTAATAGGTCTTCGCGAGCGCGCCGAACATCTGCTGCGGGGATTTGGCGGTCGAGAGCTGCGGCAGCAGGTCGGGATGAAAGTACTCGGCGAACTTGATCCACGCGGGACAGCAGCTGGTGAATTGCGGCAGGGCCGCGGGACGCTTTTCCTTCAACGCCGTTTTCAGACGGTGGAGAAGTTCCGATCCCTCCTCCACGATGGTCAGGTCGGCGGTGAAGTTCGTGTCGAACACCGCATGGAAGCCGAGGCGGCGCAGCGCGGAGACCATCTTGCCGGTCACCCGGGTCCCGGGCGGGAGTCCGAAACATTCGCCCAGCCCGGCGCGGATCGCCGGCGCCGTCTGCACGACCACCTGCTTGGATTTGTCAGCCAGCGCCGCCCAGACCCGGTCGATGTGGTCCTTCTCGGTGATGGCCGCGGTGGGGCAGACCGCCGCGCACTGGCCGCACTGCACGCAGGCGACGCTGGCGAGGTCCTGGCTGAAGGCTGGCGCCGCCGCGCTCTCGAAGCCGCGGCCCTGGGCCCACAGGGCCCGTGTGGCCTGGATCTCGCTGCAGACGGTGATGCAGCGCCGGCACATGATGCATTTGCCGGAATCGCGATCGAGCGCCGGCGTGCTCCTGTCCACCCGTCGCCGGTGCTTGTCGCCCGGGAAGTGAATCTCCCGCACATCGAGGTCGCGGGCCGCCGCCTGGAACTCGCAATCGCCCGAGCGGGCGCAGGTCTGGCACTCCCCGTCGTGATCCGAAAGCAGCAGCTCCACCACGGTGCGCCGGGACGTCCGCACCCGCGGCGTGTTGGTCCGCACCACCATGCCCTCCGCGACCGGGGTGGAGCAGGAGGGCTGGAGCGCCCGCGCTCCCTCGACGTCGACGACGCAGACCCGGCAGCCACCCACCACGTGCACGCCCTCGAGATAGCACAGGGAGGGGATCCGGATGCCGACGGTCCGGGCGGCGTTCAGGATCGAGGTGCCAGGCGGAACCTCCACGGCGTGATTGTCTATGGTCAGCTTTGGCATCACCGCCCCTTGGGTTCAATCGGCATTCTCGCGGTAGTCGCAGCGGAGGCAGCGTTTCGTCTCGGCCAGCGCGACGGCTTCGGTCCAGGGTTGCTCGACCTCGTTGAAATTGTTCCGCCGCCGCTCGACGGGCAGCCGTTCCATGCGGGCCCGCGGATGGCGGGCGGGCGCGGCCTCCGGGTCGAAGGGCACGTCGCAGGGCCGATCCCGGCGCCAAAACGCATGTTCGGAGCCGGTCAGCCGGGCGTCGATGGCCACGGCGGCCCGCTCGCCCCCGGCCACGGCTTCGACGACCGACGACGGACCCAGGGCCGCGTCGCCCCCGCAGAAGAGCCAGTCGACCGAGGTGCGGCCCGTCAGCGGGTCGGCTGCAATGAATCCCGCCTGGTTTCGCACCACCGGCTGGTCGTCCAGAATCGAGGCCGCCTCCAGTTGCTGGCCGATGG
>JBJKRD010000062.1:0-5398 GCA_046704925.1 Opitutaceae bacterium
GTGTACGCCGGTGGCGGACGTCTGCAGTGACCCCGGTTTTCCGAGAGCGGGCTCGACAGCCCCGGCCGGAAGCCGGAAGAATGACCTTCCCGGTGCCGCGCCGCCCTTCCCGCGACCTCCCAACCCTCCCGTTCCCATGCGTCACATCCGTATCCTCCTGACTGCGATCGCCGGTCTGACCTCGCTCGCAATGCTCCATGCCGGCGAGACCGCGCCAACCGACCCGCTGGCCTGGCCCGGCGTCACCAACACCGTGCAACCCTGGACCCGCTGGTGGTGGATGGGCAACGCGGTCGACGAACCGAATCTTCAGCGCGAACTGACGCTCTTTCGCCAGGCCGGCATCGGCGGCGTCGAGATCTGTCCGATCTACGGGGCGCACGGCTACGAGAAGCAGTTCATCGATTACCTGTCGCCGAAATGGATGAACCTGCTGGCGTACACGACGCTCGCGGCGCGCAAACTCGATCTGGGCGTGGACCTCACCACCGGCACCGGCTGGCCGCCGGGCGGTCCGTACGTCTCGGCGCACGACGCCTCGAGCCGGATCATCCTGCAGCATTACGAGGTGAAGGGCGGCGCCCGCCTGGACGAGGCGCTGCCGGCGGGAACGCTGCGGGAACTCCTGGCCGTCTCCGACCAGGGCCGGCAGGTCGACCTCACCGACCGGGTGCACGACCGGCACCTCGACTGGACGGCGCCCGCGGGCGAATGGAAGCTGTATGCCGCGGTCGAATCCGGGCCGATCCAGCAGGTCAAGCGACCTGCCCCCGGCGGCGCCGGCAACGTCCTCGATCCGTTTTCCGTCAAGGCGATGGGCGACTACCTGGCCGTGTTCGACAGGGCCTTTGCCGGCTACCAGGGCTTGATGCCGCGGGCCGAGTTCATCGATTCCTATGAATACTTCGGCGCCGACTGGACCCCCGGCTTCTTCCAGGATTTCCTGGCCGACCGGGGTTACGACCTCCGGCCGCATCTCCCGGCCCTCTGCGGCGACGGGCCGGCGGACCTCGTGGCCCGGGTTAAATACGACTACCGGGCGACGATCGCGGAGCTGCATTCCGCCTACACGCGGCGGTGGACCGAATGGGCGCACCGGCACGGGAGCCTGACCCGCCTGCAGGCGCACGGCTCGCCGACCGATCTCGTCGACGTCTACGCGGATGCGGACATCCCCGAAACGGAGATCTTCGGCAGCCTGGGCGACAGCACCGTGGTGATGAACAAGTTCTCGTCCTCCGCCGCGCACCTCACCGGCCGGACGCTGGCCTCCGCGGAGTCGTTCACCTGGCTGAACGAGCATTTCCAGACGACCTTCTCGCAGATCAAGCAGGCGGCGGATTACCTGTTTCTCACCGGCGTCAACTCCATCGTCTTTCAAGGGATCCCTTATTCGCCCGCCGGCGCGCCCTGGCCGGGGTGGCAGTTCTATGCCGCGGTGGACTTCGGCCCCACCAGCGCCCTCTGGCGCAACCTTCCGGAATTTAACGCCTATGCGACCCGGTGTCAGTCGGTCCTGCAGGCCGGGGCCCCCGCGAACGATGTCCTCCTTTACTTTCCGATTGCCGACGTGTGGCAGGAACCGAGGGGCATGCTCATTCCACTCACGGTCCACGCCGTGCGCCAGACCCTGGGGAACCAGCCGTTCTATACCGCCGCGTCCACGCTCTGGGATCGCGGCTTCGGCTACGACGTTGTGACCGATCATTTTCTCGCGCAGGCGACCCCGCAGCCGCACGCGGTGCGGATCAATGGCAACACCTGGAAAGTGGTGCTCGTGCCGGACTGCCATCTCATGCCCGTCGCCACTCTGCAGCACCTGATCGATCTCGCGCGGGGCGGCGCCACCATCCTTTTCCAGGACGCCCTTCCGGCCGATGTGCCGGGCCTCGGCCGTCTCGAGCAACGCCGCCAGGAATTCCGGGCGCTGCTCGCCTCCCTGGCGTTCGCCCCGACGGCGACCGACACCATCCGCCGGGCCCCGGTGGGCAGCGGTGAGGTCCTGCTCGGGCCGGACGTGGCGGCGCTGCTGCACGCCGCCGGCGTGCCCCGGGAATCCATGACGGACCTCGGCCTCCGTTTCATCCGCCGCGCCCAATCCGGCGGCGACACCTACTTCATCGCGAATCGCGGCGATCAACCGATCGACGACTGGGTACCGCTCGCCGTGCCGGCGGAATCCGCGGTCCTCCTCGACCCGCGGTCGGCCGACCGCACCGGCGTCGCCGCGCTGCGTCGGCTGGCGGACGGGGCCGCGCAGGTGCGCCTGCAACTGCTGCCCGGCCAATCGTGCATCCTCCGCACGTTTGCCGACCGCGCGGTGTCGGGTCCGGCCTGGCCCTACCGCGAACCCGCCGGGGCGGCGCAACCCATCGCGGGCACCTGGCATGTGCAGTTCATCGACGGCGGTCCGGCGCTGCCCGCCGCCTACCAGACCACCGAACTCGCCTCGTGGACCACGCGAAACGACCCCGAGGCCAAACGTTTCGCCGGCACCGCCCGCTACACCATCGAGTTCAAACACCCGGCCGACGGCACCGACCACTGGCGGCTCGATCTCGGGACCGTCGACATGAGCGCCCGGGTGAAGTTGAACGGCCACGAAATCGCCGGCTTCTGGTGCGCGCCGTTCCAGGCGGACGTCGGCCGCTGGTTGAAGCCGGGCCTGAACACCCTCGAAGTGGAGGTCACCAACCTCGCGGCCAACCGCATCGCGGATCTCGACCGCCGCAAGGTGGACTGGAAGTATTTTTACGACATCAACGTCGTGGGGCGCAATTACCGGCCCCTCGATGCCTCGCAGTGGCCGCTCTTCGATTCCGGGTTGCTCGGCCCGGTCACGCTGACGCCGATGCGTGTGCCGGCGCTTTGAGCGCGGTGGCGGCTACTTCGCTGGCACAATCTTGGTCACGCGCACGACGACCGGCGTCCCGTCCGCGGGATGGGGATCGACCAGGATGCCGAACCAGCCGTCCGGTTCCGCCGACCAAGCGCGAAAGTCCATCCGGTGGTCGGGACCGCCTACGACCCGCTGAGTCACGATCTGCAGGCGACCGCCCTTGTACCAGACGACCCGCACCACCGGCGGCACCAGCGATCCTCCCTCCGCCGCCGCCCGGGCGTCGCCTGCGTATTCGGCGAGCGAGCCCGGCACCCGGACCCAAATTTCTCCGCCCGGGGGCAGTTCCAGGCCTGCGTCCGACCGGTGTCCCCCGCGCACCTCGATTTGCGCCGGCCGCCAGCCGGTGGGAAACAGCGCCGCCAGCAGTTCGCGATCAACCGGTAGCGGGCGCCCGTCCGCGGCCTGCAGTTCCGGCGGGCGGTCCGGCCCGTTCACGGCGTGCGTAACCGTCGGCGCGCGCCAGCCCGCCAAAACCCGCCCCGCGGCGGCCGGCGGGACGCTCACCCGGAACACCAGCGCCTGGCCGGCCGCGTCGATCTCGCCCGTCGGTACCGTGACCCCGGTCCGGCCCGCGGGCAACTCGACCATCTTGGTCCAGACCGTTTGTTCCGCGCCATCCGCCCGCAAGGTGTTCACCCAGAAACGAACCTGTGCCGCCTGCCTGCCGTCGGCGCCGACCCGTTGCAGCACGGCCTCACTCTCCGCCCGAAAGCACGGCGTCGCGAGCGTGAGCGCCCCGTAGCCGCGCGGGATCCCAAAGTATCGCCGGCCTTGCCCGTCGGTCTGCGGGTCCATCCGGGAAAAGAGCTGCCGTGCGTCCACATTGCCACCGTACCGGTTCAGGAATTCCACGGGAGGCTCGCCCATGGCTTTCCTGTCCGTCCGCCAGTAGCACACGATCTGGGGCGCCAGCAGATTCCGGTGGAACCACCGCGCGAGGAGATTCCGGCTTTCGCCACGCCAAAGGTCCTCCGCGAGGTCCACGAGCACCGTGTCGAGGCCGCCGCCGGGGCGGAGTTCGTCCGCCAGGCGGGCCGATTCCTGCGGGCCCACGGTGGAACCCCAGCGGATTGCGAGCGGGAGACGCGACCCGTGCGCGACGGGCCAGACGCGTTCCAACCACTCGACTCCCGGCCCGTAGAGCATTCCCTGGGTCGGCGGCTGGACGTGATGCCAGCGGGCAAGCATGCCCAGCGACTCGCATTCCTCGGGCGGGAGCCGGGTCCCCTTGAGATACGTAAACTGGGGCCCGACGTCGCCCCCGTCGCGGTAGGCCGGGCGAGGCGCGGTCGAATAGCCGAACTGCGAACGCTGCCCCTGCCAGGCGGAGTCCCACGCCGCCGCCCCGATCACCAACGCCGGTACCAGCAGCCCCGCATGGAACGTCCATCCACGGGTCGGCGCGCCAAATCCGAGCCACAGGCCTGTCGTCAACGCGAGCCACGCGCCAAGGCTCACGTAGTCGATCTCATAGTTGGTCGCCAACAGCGCCGCGCCGCCGGCCGCGGCCAGCAACCCCGCCGCCGGCGCGAGCCAGCGGTCATGGCCGTGGCCCGCAGCCTCCCCGTGCCTCAGGGCCGCGCCGACCGCCCACACGGTCAGCCAAATCCCCGCCAGGCCCACCGGCGCCAGCACCAGCGGGCCGTAATAATCGTGGACCGCGTGCAGATAAAAGCCCGGCTGCAGCGCCGCCCGCAGCATCCCCGCCCGCTCCGGCGCCGCCATGCCGACGGTGTTGTGCCACCACCAGGCGGGCGTCGCGCCGGTCCACGCGAGTTCCGCCCCGATCGGCAGCACCAGCCCGACGAGGCCGATCAGGATCACCGTCACCGCCACCCGCGACCACCCGCTGCGGCGCGTGAGGCCGGCGCGCAGCGCCCAGGCCGCCGCCACGACCAGCGCCAGCAGTTGGAAATTGAGCTTCGTTATCCCGCCGACGAACAGCGCGACCGCCAGCGCCGCATGCCACCGCCAGGATTGCCGGCGCAGCACCGGGGCGGCGGCGCTGCCCCAAGCCACCAGGGCCAGGCACACCACGCCGATGCTGTTGTACCAGATGATCGTATGCTGGGAAACGCCGGCGCAAACGACCGTTCCCGCCACGGCCAGCGACGCCAGCGGAGGCCAGCGCCGGGCCAGCGCCCCGGTCAGCAGGATCACGGACACGACGATGAACCCGGCGGCCCCCAGGGTCATCGCCTGGTAGGTTCCGCCGCCGAGTCTCTCCGCCGCGAGATCGAAAAGAAACGCCCCCGTCTGGTTCGGCGTGGTGAAATCCACGTACGGCCGCGCGCCCTCCTCGATGCGGGTGACGCCGGCGATGACCACGCTGTAGTCGAAAAAGTGCCGCACGTAGGCGTGGTTCCGCCACCACGGGAGCAGTGCGGCCACCGCGACCACGACCGTGCCGGCGACCAGGGGCCACCGCAAACGTCGACCGCCCGCCTTCACCGGGGAGTCCGCCCGCCCGCTGATCGCCGCCCATGGGCCCCGATC
>JBJKRD010000063.1:0-4476 GCA_046704925.1 Opitutaceae bacterium
ATGCAGGCCAGCTCCGCGAACCCCAACTACAACCAGGCGGCCCGGGCGGCCGCGGATGCCGCGCAGCAGGCCGCCAACCAGTCGCTGGTCGCGATGAACGACCCGATCTACGACGTGGGCAACTACACGCCGCAGATGCAGGAGGAACTCTCGCGCAAACTCTTTGATGCGATCGAGATCACGTTTACGGTCTCGTCCCCGGTGCCGCTCACCAATCCGTACCTCCTGATCCTGGTGCAGTATCACGACCCCGACGCGCCGAAGGGCACGGCCCGCAACTGGATCTTCGCCCAGGCGCTGGATCCGATCGACCGCCAGCCGCACAACGTCACGATCATGCGAGGCGGTTTCGCCAAGGGTTACGAGCTGGAGAAATACGAGGTCCATCTTTTCGACCACGGGAAGGAGCTGGCGACCACCGCCGCGGAACAGCTGATGCCGCTGACGCGCGACGAAGCCGTCCAGTACACCGTCCTCGAGTTTCTGGCGGACCACAAGGGCGCGAATGTGCCGGCGACGCCCGTTTTGCCGCGACTGCCGCCGGACTTGCGGGCGCACCTGTCGGACGCCGAGCTCGCCCAGAGTTTCTATGTCAAGGTCACCAAGGACGGCCGGCCGACCGCGGCGTATACCGACCAGTCGTGCGCCCAAGAGGTGGACGATCCCTACCTCCGGTCGGTGCTCCTGGACCTTCGTTTCACGCCCCCGCTCGAGCAGGGACGTCCGGTGGCCGGCGTCGCGCTGGTCCAGCTGGGGCGTCTGCGTTGACCCCGATCGCCTGGGTCGGCGCCCATCTGCCTTTATGCATCCAACCTCAACCCCACCCCTCCGGGCAGCCGCGGCCCGCCTGCTGCCGGCGCTCGCCGTCGTCCTTGCCTTCAGCGGCCGGCCGGCGCCCGCCGCCCCGGCCGCCGCGCCCAAACCCTACCTGTTGTACCTTGGTGCCGACCTCGATGTGCAGCACGGCAAGGAGCTTTGCCGCGTCCAGGATGTCTCGGGCGATCAGCTGATCGTGCGGGTCGATGGGAAACTCGTGTCCATTCCGACCAACGAAGGCTCCCTCAATTTGCGCGTGCACCGCACGCTCAAGCTCGCCAACGCCGGCGTCACATTGGCCGATCTCAAGGTGGATCGGGTCTATTCCCGGGCCGGCGACCCGATGCGGAAATTCTTCCGCGAACAGCCGGGCACCGCGGGCCAGCAACTGGTCGATTTGGCCCAGGGGAAGGCGATCCAGTATGCGACCACCGCCGCCATGGGGAACCCGGCCAGCCCCTTGTATCAACAGATCCAAGCGGAAGCGCAGGCCGCCCAGGACCAGGCCGTTCAGACCATGCAGCAGCTGAACGCGCCGATCTACAATGCCGGCGATTTCGCCATCGAGGCGCAGAATGAGCTGTCGAAGAAGCTCTTCGACGCCATCGAGTTCACCTTCGACGTTTCATCCCCGGTGCCGCTGACCGATCCCTATATCCTGATTCTCGTGCAGTACCACGAGCCGAATGCGCCCAAAGGCACCGTCCAGAACTGGATCTTCGCCAAGGCCCTGAACCCGATCGACCGGCAGCCGCACAAAGTCACCATCATTCGCGGCGGATTTCCCAAGGGCTACGAACTGGAGAAATACCAGGTCCATCTCTACAACCACGGGCAGGAACTGGCCAACAGCGCCGCGGAACAGTTGCTGCCGCTGACGCGGGACGAAGCGTTCCAATACACCGTGATCGAATACCTCGCGAACCACAAAGACGCCGATGCGCCGGCGACTCCGGTTTTGGTCCGGCTGCCGCCAGACCTGCAGTCGCACCTGTCGGCGACCCAGTACGCCCAGATCTTTTACGTCAAGGTCAGCAAGGACGGCCTGCCCGAGGCCGCGTATTCCGATGCATCTTGCGACCGCAAAGTGACGGATCCCTATCTCCACTCGCTCATCGAGGATCTTCGTTTCACCCCGAAGCTTGAAAGAGGACGGCCCATCGAGGGCCTCGCGCTGGTGAAATTCAGTCAACTGCACTGACCCCCCGCCGGACGCGTCGCGGATTGGTCCGCTCGCGGGCCGGATGCGTGTTCAGCCCGGTGTGGAATCGGGCGTTCCGGCCCCCGCGCTTCCGCTCGAATTTGCGCGGGGGTGCTGCGTTTTTTACTCGCCGGACCGCCAGATTCCTTTCTCCTTCGCCGGATGTCTTTCCGCTCTCTTCCTGGCACGCTTCTATGCACCCTGGTCGGCCTGCTCGCCGTGGCCGGCGCGTCCGTGGCAACCGCCCGGACGGCGGCGCGATCCCGGACCGCCGCCCCCGCCCCCCCCGCGCAAGACGACTTTCACAGCGCGATCGTCATCGATGCCGCCACCGGCCACGTTCTGTATGAGGACAAGCCGGACGTGCAGAATCCGCCCGCGAGCGTGACCAAGCTCATGACGTTCGCGGTCGTGGCCGATGCCCTCAAGGGCGGCCGACTCACGCTGCAGACGCCGGTCGAAGTCTCCGCGGCCGCCTCCCATATCGGCGGATCGCGCGTCTACCTGAAACAGGGCGAGACGTTCGCCGTCGACGACCTGCTCTACGCGTTGATGGTCCAGTCGGCCAATGACGCGGCCTACGCCCTGGCAGAGAAGGTGGCCGGATCCCGTGACGCGTTCGTCGACCTGATGAATGCCAAGGCGCGGGCCCTGGGCATGACCCATTCGGTGTTTCATTCCCCGCACGGGCTCCCGCCCGGGCGGGGACAATCACCCGACCTCTCCACGGCGCGCGACATCGCCACCCTGTGCTACTACCTGCTGCACCACACCGACATCCTGCGCTACACGTCGACCCGGATCCGTGACTTTCGCCCCGGTCCCCACCACATCATGATGGTGAACCACAATCACCTGCTGCGCCAGGAACCGGGCTGCGATGGCTTCAAGACCGGCTGGTACGAAAGGGCCGGCTATTCGCTGGCGGCGACCGTGCAGCGCGACGGGCGCCGCATCATCGCCGTGATTCTCGGGTGTCCCCAGCGGAAGCTGCGCGACGCGATCACGCGGCGGCTCATCGATCGCGGATTTGCGGCTCTGCCGCCGGCTCCGGCCGCGGCGCCTGCGCCTGCCGTTTCGCCCGCCCCACCCGGATCCGCTCCCACGGAGGCCCCGAAAACCGACACCCAGACGCCCGAGCTCAAGCTCGTCCCGTTGACGCCGGCGGACAAGAAAGCCGACGCCGAAGGCGGCGATGCGCTGCCGTCCGTGCACCTCGATCTGGCCGAGCCCAAGAAGTGAACCCGACCGGTCAGTGCTCCAGCACCATGACCAGCACGCCAAGGAGAGAGAACATGGCGCCGACCAGACCGGCCTCATAACGCTCAAACCGCTGCACCCGCAGGCGATCCAAGCCCAGCAGCGTCAGCCACGTGAATATCGTCATCCCCGCCAGGGCCGCGACCGCCAGGATGCCCGTAAGCACGGCGAAGCCATGCCAGCCAAACCGCACCCCGGAAAGGTAGATCGGCAGAAAGCCCTCGCACGGGGATAGCGTGAGCATCATGAACAACCCGGCGATCGCCGTCCGATCGCCGGTCCGGGGCGACATCACCGGACTCTCCGTCAGTTCCTCCTCCCAATGGCTGTGGTCGTGCTCATGCCCGCACGCCGCACTGGGCCGGTGCTGACCGCCGACGGCGTGGTGGTGGCAGATGCCCCGTCCCCGGCCCTGGCGCCAGAAATAGTAGAGCCCGACGGCGACCAGGAAGGCGCCGATCAGCCACGGGAACAGGCGCCCGACCCGTTCGTCGAGCTGAAAGCCAAACCACGCAATGCCGATGCCAAGAATGCTGGTGACGCTCACGTGACCCAGACCGGCGCCCAGCGTGACCAGGATGGTCTTGGTCCGGCGCCACCCGCGGGCGCGGCCCACCAGCACGAACGGCAGCCAGTGTGTCGGGAGCGCGGCATGAAAGAACGCCACGGTGAATCCGGTGGCGGCGATGGTCGTCAGGACGGCGGCATTCATGAAGCGGGAAAACGAGCCGGAACGGTCACCTTGGCGCCGGCCCGGCGCGACTCCAATCCAATTCCCGCACGGGCCGCGCCGACTGCGCAGGGTCCGGTTCCGCCTCCGACGGTATCAAATCCGTCAAGCTCCCGTCGCCCGGCCGCGCGCAATATGGTTTGAGTCGCGGGCGCCGAGGCGGCACAGAAGTGCGTGCCGCCGGTGTCCCGATGACCTCCCGCTCCCGATTCCTTACCGCCTGTGCCGGCGGGCCGCTCGAACGGCCGCCGATCTGGATCATGCGCCAGGCGGGCCGTTACCTCCCGGAATACCGGGAGTTGAAGGCCCGGCACAGCTTCGCCGAACTCGTGCGGACGCCGGCGCTGGCGGTGGAAGCCACCCTGCAACCCCTGCGGCGGTTTGCGTTGGATGCCGCCATACTCTTCTCCGATATCCTCGTGGTCCCGGAAGCCCTGGGGCAGGGGTACCGGTTCCGGGACGAAGGGGG
>JBJKRD010000064.1:0-5180 GCA_046704925.1 Opitutaceae bacterium
CCAGCGTCCGTCCCGCCAGCTCCTGCTGGCGCTCCCGGATCATCTGTTCATAGGAGGGCGGTGGGTTTGGATTCCGATAGAACACCCCGGTATGGAGTGTCTCGCCGTAGGCCTGCGCCAGCTCCATGGCGCGCAGCCGGTTCGCCGGGTCGTGCCCTTCGTCGGCGAGCTTTCGCATCCGCCGTTTCTGGGTCTTCAGCTGGGTTTCCGGATCGCCGAAGGTGATGCACGGCGATTGGATGTTCACGAAGGAGAACCCGGGATAACGGATGGCTTCCTCGATCATCTTCGCCAGGCCCTCCATGTCCGCCGGTACCCCCTGGGCCACGAAGCCGGCCCCGTAGGCGAGCACGTAGAGCAGCGGATTGATCGGATCCTCCATGCTGCCGTAGACGGAGGAGGCCGTCTTGCGGCCGCGCGGTGAAGTGGGGGACAACTGGCCTTTGGTCAGGCCGTAAATCTGGTTGTCCATCACGATGTACGTCAGATCGAGATTGCGCCGGATCGCGTGCGGCACGTGGCCGCCGCCGATGGAGAAGCCGTCGCCGTCGCCGCCGGCCACCAGGACCAGCAGTCCGGGATTGGCCATCTTGATGCCTTGGGCGATGGGCAGGGCGCGCCCGTGCACGGTGTTGAAACCGTAGGCGGTGGTGTATCCCGGAATGCGGCTGGAACAGCCGATGCCGGAGATAAACGCGATCTCATGCGGCGGGCGGCCGATGGCGGCCAGGGCGCGGTAGATCGCCGTCACCACGCCGTAATCGCCGCAGCCGGGGCACCAGATCGGCTTGAGACTGCTGCGGTAATCCTTGGCAGTGAAAACCTCGGGACTCAAAGGACATTCGACGCTCATGGCATGGGTTCCTATCGGACGGAAGCAAGGGTGCTGGCGGCGGGTTTCGCCAGGTTTTGGATTTCCGCCAGCACTTCGCCCGGGGTCAGAGGATTGGCGCCGCTCTTGGCCAGGGAGTGAAATCCGGGGGGAACCCCGGCCCACATGCGGATGAGGCGGTGAAGCTGCCCTTGGTGGGATTGTTCGACGACCAGGCACTGGCGCACGCCGGCGAAGAATTCCCGGTAGATCTTTTCCGCCACTGGATAAAGCAGCTTCGGGATCAACAGCTTGACCTTGAGGCCCGCGACTCGCGCCAGTTCCACGGCCTCGATCGCCACCCCGGCCACGCTGCCCCAGCTGATCACCGCAACCTCCGCTGCCGCGTCGCCTTCGATTTGGAAGAGATCGCGGCGTTCGTGCAGCGGATCCATCTTGCGGAGCCGTTTGTCGTTCATCCGGGCATGCATCTCGCCGTTGGCGGTCGGCGCGCCGCGCTCGTCGTGTTCAATGCCGGCGGCCAGGTAATTGCCGCCTTTCATGCCTGGGTGACTGAGGGGGCTGACGCCGGACTCGGTGAAGCGAAAGCGCACGTAGGGTTCCAGTTCGGCGTCGGTTGGGCGGAGCCGGTCGACCAGCGTGAACCGGGAGGTGTCAATCGGCGCCACGATCTCCTTGCGCTGGGCGATTTCCTGATCGGACAGCACGATGACCGGGGTCTGGTAGGTTTCCGCGATGTTGAACGCCTCGATCGTGATGCCGAAGATGTCCTCGACACTGATCGGGGCGAGCACCGGACGGACCGTGTCGCCGTGCGCCGAGAAGACGGCCGCAAAAAGGTCGGCCTGTTCGGGCTTGGTCGGCATGCCGGTGGAGGGACCGCCGCGCTGGACATCGACGCACACCAACGGCAGCTCGGCGATGCTGGCCAGGCCCAGCACCTCGGTTTTCAGCGAGAGTCCGGGGCCGGAGGTGGCGGTCATGGCCTTGACGCCGGCGAACGAGGCGCCGACCGCGGCGGCGACGCCGGCGATCTCGTCCTCGGCCTGCAGGAGCGAGCCTCCGCGTTTCCAGATCTCCCGGCCCAGGTACTGCATGATTTCCGAGGCCGGCGTGATGGGATATCCGCCGAAGAACTTGCAGCCGGCAAAAAGAGCGGCGGCGCCGCAAAGATCGTTTCCGTCGGTGAGAAGCTTGCGCCCGGTGTCCGGCACGGGAGGGCCGAGCCGGCGGTCCACCGGCAGCGGATTCTGGCAGGCGTGAGCCAGGCCGGCGGCGAACGCCTTTTCGTTGGCCTGGACCACCGCCTCGCCCTTCTTGGCGAACTTCTTGCGAATGCCGTCCGGAATGCTCTCCCGCGCCAGGTCGAACCAGCCCGCGAGCAAGCCGAGCACGACGTTGTTCTTGGCCAGGAGCACGCCCGCGGCCTTCATGGCCATCTCTTCCATGGGCACGGCGACCACCACGGCGGGCCTGACGCGCGGCAAGGGAACGGCCGCTGGTTCTATGCCAGTTTTGCTTTCGTAAATGACAATGGTATCCGGTCCGACCGGGAGTTCGCCGCCGAACTTGAGAAAATCCTCCCAGTTCAGCACCACCGCCACATCCAGCGTCCCGCCGGGATTCAACACCTTGCGGCTCGAGACCCGCAGGCGACAGGACGACTCGCCGCCCCGGATCTGCGAGCCGAAGCTCTTGGTGAGAATGGCAAAATAGCCTTCCGCTGCCGCGGCGTTAATGAGGGATTCGCCGGCGGAGACGATGCCATCGCCCCCGGAGCCGGCCATGCCGATGATCAGATCGCTTACCATAGAGATTTTACTGGAACGGGTGGACCAAGGGCGAACTACAACCTATGAAGAAAGACGGTGGCGAGCTCGCGAAAAAAAGGCCCGAACGGGTTGGTTAGCAGAAAAGCCGACATGTATGCACCACAAGGTTAGCCCGGCTACTCGTTGCGAAATGCCTCTGCGCGGGCCGCGTGCTCCTTCTCCAGACTGCCGCAAACCAGCTCACACAGCTTGAATATGCTCGGGTCGGCGATGGCATAAAAGACCTGCAGGCCTTCCTTGCGGCGCTTGAGCAAGTGCGCGTCCGTCAACGTTTGCAGGTGACGGGAAACATTGGCCTGAGTGCCGCCAGTAAGCGTGACGAGGGTGTGGACGTTCTTCTCCTCATCGAACAGGGCGCGGAGAAGTCGCAGACGCATGGGCTCGGCCAGCACCGCAAAACGGCGAGCCACCAATTCCAGCGCCTCGTCCGATAGCGGGAAGGCTTTCATGAAGGAGCAGGGCAATAAATCCGGGCTTGACATGAATTCAACTGTATGCGTATATGCGCATATAACTAATCAAGAGTCAAGCCCAATTTCCATGAAAACTGAATCCTACATTCGCATCCTTGCCGGCACCCTCGTCCTGCTCAGCCTTGCGTTGTACCACTGGGTGAATCCCTGGTGGCTTCTGCTCGCCGTGTTTGTCGGCGTGAATCTGGTCCAGTCGGCCTTCACGGGTTTCTGCCCGGCCGAGATGGTCCTCCGAAAGCTTGGCATCGGAGCGGACGCCCGGATGGCGGAGCCGGAGGGCCGGTCGTGAGCCACGCGGCGCTTCGTTTTCTGGCCATCACCGCCACTGGCGCGGTCCTCGGCGGGCTGATGGGATATTTCGGACAATGCACCTCCGGAACCTGCCCGCTTACCTCCACCTGGTGGCGGGGAGCACTCTACGGCGGGTTTCTCGGCCTGTTGATGGCGCTGAGTGCGCGCCCGTCCTGATTTCCATGTCCTCCTCTGAATCCTGCCTTTCCGACTCGCGGTCCGGCCGGCGTCGATCTCCCGCCGAATCCGATCCGCAGGCCGCGCCCCCGGCGGCGGCGATCCTCTCGGGCCAGGCGTCCGGGACTGCCACGTTCTCCTTTTCCTGGGCGCTGCGTTGGTGGCTCGTCGTGCTGACGCTGGCCCTGTTTGCCGCCGGTAGGGTGTGGGGGGCCGACACCTGGACGCTCGACGGGGCACTGGCGACCGCCCTGAAGAACAGCCCCGATGCCCGGATTGCCCGGCAGCGGGTGGCCGGGGCTCAGGCAATGATCGAGCAGGCCCGCGCCGCCTGGTACCCGCAGCTTTCCGTGCAGGGACGCTACATGGAGACCAACAGTCCGATGATGGCGTTCGGCTCCATCCTCAACCAGCGCGCCTTCAACTTCGGCCTCGATTTCAACCACCCCGGCCGGATCGACGATCTCAACGCGACCGGGACGGTCGCCTACAATGTCTATAGCGGCGGCCGGGCCTCGGCCGGCCTCGCTGCTGCCAAAGGGGGCGCGTCGGCAGCCGAGGAGGATCTGCGGGCGGCGCGCCAGCAGCTCGGCGCCGAGGTGGTCAGGGCTTGGCTCAACATCCGCAAGGCCCGCGAGGCGGTGAAAGCCGTGGCCGCCGGCGTCAAGGCCTACGCCGCGGCGGTGGCCGTGGCCCAGGCGCGATTTGACGCGGGCCAGATGCTCAAGGCCGATCTGCTCAGCCTCCAGGTGCAACTGGCGCAGACTCAGGAGAACCTGGCCGCCGCCCAGCATGGCGCCGCCCTGGCGGACCGCGCCTTTCTCTTTGTCCTTGGGCTCGACGCCGCCGGACAGACGGTGGAGCTGGCCGCGGACGATCCAGCGCTCGCGCGTCTGACGATGCCCGACACCCGCGACTTTTCGCAACGGCCCGAACTCCGGGGGCTGCGGGAACGCATCCGGGCGGCGGAGGCAATGGTGCGCGCGGCGCGGGGCGGCCGCCTGCCCACGGTAAACGCCTTTGCCAGCTACCAGTACGACCGCGGCTGGCAGCTCAATCGCAACGCCGACAGCTGGATGGCCGGCGTGTCGGTCGACCTCAACGTCTTCGATGGCGGCCAGACCTCCGGCAAGATCCGCCAAGCCACGGCCGAACTGGAGCAGGTGAAGGAGATGCTGCGCAAGGCCACCCTCGGCATCAGTCTCGAGGTGGAGCAGGCCCGCCTCGCTCATGACGAGGCGGTCCAACGCCTCGCCGTCACCGCCCGGGCGCGGGAGCAGGCCGAGGAGAGCGCCGCGCTCAGCCGGGCTCGCTTTGAGAAAGGTGCGCTGCTCACCTCCGAGCTCATCGGCGTCGAGGGACGCCTGATCGAGGCGCGCATGCGCCACGCGGTCGCGGTGGCCGACGAACGCATCGCCCTCGCCGACCTGCGCCGGGCGCTGGGCTTGAGCCCACTGGTGCCGCCTGCGACCCCGTGATTCATCGCGCCACTGCCATCCGCCGCTGCCCCGGGGCCCCGGGGCCAACCCATCAGGACCACAATAGATCCCCATCTTGATGAAATACAACCTCCAC
>JBJKRD010000065.1:0-6548 GCA_046704925.1 Opitutaceae bacterium
CACGAAGACCTTTATTGAGCAGGGCCACTGGGCCGAGGCGCTGCGGGAAAAACCCGCCTACGTGCTGATTCAGTTCGGCCACAACGATTCTCACGCGCCTGACCGTCCAGAAGCCACGAACGCCGCCACGACGTACCGGCAATACCTGCGCCAATACATCGATGATTGCCGCGCCATCGGCGCCCACCCGGTCCTGATCACCCCGATGTGCCGCCGCAACTTCCAAGCCGACGGCCGGGTCGCGGACGCGCTGCTGCCCTATGCCGAGGCGATGAAAGCGGTGGCGGCGGAAATGCAGGTACCCCTCGTGGACCTCAACACCTCCAGCCGGCAACTCTTCGAGAAGCTCGGCCCGGCCGGCAGCGCAGAAATGGCCAACAGCGCCACCGACCACACCCACTTCAATGCGAAAGGCGCCCGGGCGATGGCGCAATTGGTCATGCGGGAGCTGCCCGAGGTCGAGCCCTCGTTGCGGAAGTACCTGAAATAACGGCACCGCTCATTTTCCGCCGCACTGCTCCCACAGGCGCGCCATCGCGAACAGGGGATTGTGGCCGAGGTAATCCGTCCATGGCTGGTTGCGCTTGGTCTGCGGCTTGCGCGCGAGGTCCTCGGGGTGGCCTCCCAACGGATCGTAGAACTCCCAGATCGTGCCGGTGCGGGCGAATTGCGCCGCCGTGTCGTCCAAGGCCGCCTCCAGGAGGGCGCGGGCCGCCTCCGGCCGCCCGTAGCGCACGCAGGCCCGCGCCGCCCAATACGTCATGCTGTTCCAGGCCGGCCCCCGCCACATGCGCCGTTCGAACTTCGGATCGCCGACGCCGACCGTTGGAATCGGGTGCGGAGTGAAGAACCGTTTAGGATTCAAGAGCCACTCGTCGATCACCCGCCGCGCCTGCGCCGGCGTGGCGGCGCCCACCACCACCGGCCAGATCCCCTCGAACGCCTCGTGTTGCCGGGCCGGGTCGTGCACCGCCCAACTGTCGTAGAAGAATCCCGTCCGCTCGTCCCAGAGCTGCGTGCGCATGAACTCCGCCAGATGGTCGGCCCGCGCCCGCCACGGACGGTCGTCGCGTCCGAGCCGGCGGGCCCAGCGGGCCGCATGGTCATACAGCCAATAGACATGCGCCGTGGCATCCACGCAGGCCAGCGGGCCCATCGTCGGCCCGTCGAACCGCACGCCCTCGTCGACCCCGCTCTCCCATTTGTGCACCCGGATGTCGTTGTAGAAGAAGCCGTCCGGCCGCGCCCGGCGATTCGCCTCAAACCAGCCGATCTGCCGGATCAGCCGTTCGTAGCATTCGCGCAGGAGCGAGGTATCCCCGGAGAGGCCAAAGTAATCGTCGGCCGCCACCGGCCAAAGCGGCGGGTGGCTTTGCGCACCGGTGTCATACACCGCTTTGCCCGCTTGGCGCGCCGCCGGCGACCCCGGCATCCAGATGACCCCGGGCAGGAATCCGTTGGCGAGCTGCAGGTGCAGATCGTTCAGGAGTTGGTCGCGCACATGTGCCGGCTCGGCGGGCAGCAGGTCGAGCATCTCATGCACGATGTCCCAGTGGCCGAAAGCCGGGCCGTAGCCATAGCCCGGTCCAATCTCCTCCCACTCGAAGGCGAACGGCGGGGTCGGTGGATGCGTGGCCCGCTCATGCAGCCGCGCGAGGTAGCGCAGCATGGGCCGCCAGGCCGGCTTGCCGAGCGTGTCGGCTTCCCGCCGCAGCGCCATCCAACCGACGCCCGCCGGCGCCGCCGCCGGGGAAGGCACCGCCGCGGCGCCCGCCAGGAGCAGAAACAGAATACCCGGTGATCGATGCCTCATGATTCCCTGCAAAGTCCGGCTCCCAGCTTACGGTCCATGGCCCGGCGATCCAGCTCCATGCGTCGCCAGCGACCGATTTCTTCCCTTGGCGTTGGCCGGCGCGCGCCATAGCTCTACTGCCATGATTCCGGTTCCGCCCGTGCGCCGCCCCTTCTTCTCGCCTGGCCTATGTGCCGGCCTCATCGCCATGTTCGCGATGGGAGCGATACGCGGGGTCGCGGACGAGACCGCGGCGCCCGGGCCGGCGCGGGTTGTCGCCGCCGACATCCAGCAGGTGAAGGGCCCGCTCGACCGCATGTTCCAGCTGTGCGTGGGCGCGGGCCGCGCCAACGAGGGCCTGCGCGCCGACTGGCAGCGCCAGCTCGCCTGGGTCCACCGCGAATGCGGCTTCCGCTACCTCCGCATGCACGGGCTGCTCACCGACGACATGGGCGTGTACTCCGAGGACAAGGCCGGCCACCCGATCTACAACTGGCAGTACATCGACATGGTCTACGATTTCCTCCTCCGCATCGGCATGAAGCCTTTTGTGGAGCTGAGCTTCATGCCCGACGCGCTGGCCAGCGGCAAGCAGACCATCTTCTGGTGGCGCGGCAACGTGACCCAACCCAAGGACCCCCAGAAGTGGGACGACCTGATCCGGGCCCTCGTTCAGCACTGGACCGACCGGTACGGGCAGGCCGAGGTGCGCACCTGGTATTTCGAGGTCTGGAACGAGCCGAATCTGCCGGCCTTCTTTGACGGCACGCAGGCCGACTACTTCCGCCTCTACGCGGAGACGGCGCGGGCGATCAAGAGCGTGTGCCCCGATTACCGCGTGGGCGGGCCGGCGACCGCCGGCAACGCGTGGATTCCGCAGCTGATCGCCTACTGCCACCAAAACCACGTGCCGCTCGATTTCATCTCCACCCACGATTACGCCGTGAACCAGGGCTTCCTCGACATCGACGGCGAGGCCGGAACCATCCTCTCGCCCGCTCCGGATGCGATCTGGGGCAACATCCGCCGGTCGCGCGCCGAAATCGCCGCCTCGCCGGGGCCGAACCTGGAGCTGCACTACACGGAGTGGAGCACCTCCTACACGCCGCGCGATCCCCTGCACGACTGCTACCAGAGCGCCGCCTTCATCCTCGACAAGGTGCGCCACGCGGCCGGCTACGCGCAGTCGATGTCCTACTGGGTGTTCACCGACATCTTCGAGGAGGCGGGGCCGCGGCGGCGGCCGTTCCACGGCGGCTTCGGCCTGGTGAACCTGCAGGGCATTCCCAAGCCGGCCTTCTTCGCCTTCCGCTTTCTCCACGAGCTCGGCGACCAGGAACTGCAGTCGTCGGATCCCGCCAGCTACGTCTGCCGCGACCACACCGGCGGGGTCCAGGCGCTGTTCTGGGACTTCACGCTGCCGCATCCGACGCCGCAGGAGAACGACCAGGTCTACTACCTGCAGGACCGGCCGCCGGGCGCCAAGCCGCCGGTCGAGCTCCGCCTCGCGGACCTGACCCCGGGCACCTATGAGCTCGAGGTCTCGCAGGTCGGGTATCGCGTGAACGACGCGTTCGCCGATTACCGCGATCTCGGCTCGCCCCGCGATCTGAGCCCGGCGCAAGTGGCGTTCCTGAAGGCGCACAACCGCGGCGCCCCCGAAACCCGCGTCCTGGTCACAGTCGGCCGCGACGGTCGGTTCCGCCGGCAGTTTCCCATGCGCGACAACGACGTCTACCTCGTGCGGCTGCGGCCGCTGTGACGGACGCCGAAATCAATTGCCCCGCCTCCGGAGCGACGTAGGAAGACGGGGTGTTTCGCCTGTCCCCAGCGCGTCCCGGATTCCGCACCGCGGCCGTATGCGCGGTCCTGTTCGCCGGCACCGTTCTGCTCTTCAGCCGGGCGATGCAATGCGGCTTCCTCAATTACGACGATCCGTCGTACGTCACGCAAAACGCCCACGTCCAGGGCGGGCTGAGCTGGGCCGGCGTCGCGTGGGCGTTCACCGCCCCGGCCGACTACTGGCATCCCCTCACCTGGCTGTCCCACATGCTGGACTGGCAGCTCTACGGCTCCGTGGCCGCCGGGCACCACCTCACGAGCGTGCTGTGGCACGCCCTCAACGCCGCCCTCGCCTTCCTGCTGTTCCGCCGGCTCGGCGCCGGGGCGGGCCTCGCCGCCTTCGCCGCGGCGCTGTTCGCGTGGCACCCGCTGCGCGTCGAGTCCGTGGTGTGGATCTCCGAGCGCAAGGACGTGATGAGCGGCTGCTTCTTCCTGCTCACCCTGCTGGCCTACCTGGGGTATGCCCGGCGGCGGGCGGCCGGCCGGTCCTGGGGGCGGGCCTATGGCCTGACGGTCGTCGCCTTCGCCGCCGGCTTGATGAGCAAGCCCATCCTCGTCGCGCTGCCGCTGGTTCTGCTGGCGCTGGATTTCTGGCCGCTGGCCCGCCGCGCCCCGGAGGCCCCGCTGCAGCTCCGGTTGCTGGAAAAGCTGCCGTTCTTCGGCCTCGCCGGCGCCGCCAGCGTGGCGACCGTGCTGATGCAGCACAACGTCGGCGCGTTCGTGCTCGATCTGCCGCCGGGGGCCCGCGCCGGCAATGCGGTGGTCTCGCTGGCGCGCTACCTCGGGAAATTCCTCTGGCCGGTCGATCTCATCGTCTGCTACTCGCACCCCGGCGCCTGGCCGGCGGCGGCCATCCTGGGCGCCGCCGCGCTCGTGCTGGGTCTGAGCTGGCTCGCCTGGCGGGAGCGGCGGCGGCGTCCGTGGCTCGCCACCGGCTGGCTCTGGTATCTCCTCATGCTGCTCCCGGTGCTCGGGCTGGTTCAGGTCGGTTTCCAGGCGATGGCCGATCGCTATACCTATCTGCCGATGCTCGGCATCGAGGTGGCCGTACTCTGGAGTCTCGCCCCGCTGCTCCGCTATCCACCCCGGCGCCTCGCGGCGGCGGTCGCGGCCGCACTCGTATTGGCGGCCTGCGCCGCCCGGACCTGGAATCAGGAGGGCGTCTGGCGCGATTCCGTGACCCTCTTCTCGCACGCGACGGCGGTTTCAAACCGCAACGACATGGCCGAGGATTTTCTGGCCTCCGCCTACGTGGCCGCCGGCCGGCCGAACGAGGCCGAAGTTCATGCGGACCGGGCCCGCACACTGAATCCGCGCAACGACCGGCCGCTGGTGACGCTCGCCGGCATCCGCGAGCAGCAGGGCCGTCTGGCCGCAGCCGCGGAGTTCCTGCGGTCGGCCCTCGCCCTGCGGCCGCACCAACCCATGGTGCAATGCGAGCTCGGCCTGCTCGAGCTGCACCTGGGCCGCCCCGACGAGGCACGCCGCGCGATGGTCCCGGCCCTCCGGGAGTCCCCGGCCCTGCGCGAGCGGACGCTGCAACTGGCGGGCGGCGCCCGGGAGACGGGGGACCTGAAGACTGCGCTCTTCCTCTACGAAACCGTGCTCGCCGTGACGCCCGACGACCCGACCGTCCTGAGCGCCGCCGCCGACATCCACGGCCGGGAGCGGGATTTTGCGACCGCCGTGCGCCTGTATCGGCGGGTCGTCAAGCTCGCCCCGAACGACAGCCGGGCGCACGCCGCCCTGGGCTACCTGTTGATCCTCGAAGGCGAGCGCGCGGCGGGCCTGGCGGAGTGGCGCCGCGCCCTCGAGCTCAATCCGAGTTTTCCCGGCTTGCGCGAGCAACTGCAGGCGGAGTCGCCGCGGCCGTGACCCGACTCCAACGTGATCCAAGCCGGCCGGATAGCCGCGGCGGACGCCCGGCTGCCACGATGCTCCGGAGCGCAGCAGACCTCCCGATCGCCGAGGCGCGCCGCCGTGACTTGATCGGGCCCGTCTAAAGAATCGGCAGGCTTGTGCAAAGCTTGTACAGCGCCGGATGTTCGAAGACCGTGGCATTAATCAACGCCGAGACGGCCGCCTTGGCGTCGATCAGTTCGTCCACCCGGCTTTCCGGTCCGCCGCTCCAGACCCGCTTCAGGTCCGCCGCCGCCAAGCGTTCGATTTCCTTGGGCGGCATGTCCCTGAGCTCGCGCTGCAAATAGGTGGTGATGGCGTCGAACTCCCCGCGATCCAGCCACATGCCGTGGCATCGCGGGCACCAGTCAACCACCACGCGGGATTTGCCAAAAATCACCGAGACCATGTTCACCGATTTGCAGCGGACGCAGGGCCGTCGGGTGGCGATCGCGCTCGTTTTTTCCAGACTGTCGACCTCCTCGTTGAGCCATCGGAGCGATCCGTCCTCCACCCGGTTTTTCAGCCGCCGCAATTCATCCGCGACCAGCCAAACGCCGCGGCATTTCGGGCACCCCTCGAACTCCATGGAAAAGGCTGCATAGCGATCGAGGCCGGTTCCGCAGGCGGGACAAACCTCCGCCGTCTCCCCCAGCCGTTTCGCCCCTTTGATCGGTGGCACCTCCACCTGAAAATCGGTCTCGCTGCTCCGTTGCTTGACGCGCTTGTACCAGTAAGGGACGTGAACGTTGTTCACGAAATCGGAAAAACCCTTGCCGCTCACCGGCATGATCTTGGCGAGTTCCGCGTCGATGAGGTTGAGTTCGCCGCCGTCCAGCCAAAATCCGCCGCAGTTCCGGCACAGGTGCAGGTGGATGTCGTCGCATTCCAGAAACTTCACCTTGGCGAGTTCGAAATCGTCGCACCGGGGGCACTTCTTCACCTGGGTTTCCGGCTCCGTTTCCTTGCTCTGCTCGCAGACCTCGATGCTGCCCTGCACTTGGAAGGCGATCTT
>JBJKRD010000066.1:0-17752 GCA_046704925.1 Opitutaceae bacterium
GGCTAGGGTTGTGCCCGTCTGATGTTGCCCCAGATTAGCAAGAACGTTCGCATTCTCTGCCGAATCTGCCTCGGTGGCTTTGGGTCGTTATTGGCGCTGAATCGTGCGGCAGCAACCGGGTGGGGAGACCCCAACGATGGTCAACCGATTCTCGGTGCTTACAAGTCCGGCGACTATCAATCCAGCTCGGGATTTTCGGCAATAGTCCAAGATAGGAACGGTGTCCTTTATTTTGGCAGTGACTCGTTGCTCGAATTTGATGGTACGACCTGGCACCGCCTTACAGCAGAAAGTAAGATCCCAATTTGGGGGCTTGCCATCGACAACCAAGGCAGGATCTGGGCCGCTGGCTATGGCGATATGGGTTACTTCGAGCGGACTCCCACCGGCAGTCTTAGGTTCGTGTCGTTATTGTCGAAACTGCCGCCCGAACAACGCAGCCAACTCCGAGTCTGGGGTGTCGATGTGACAGCCCGCGGCGTCGTATTTTCGGCGACCAACAAGATAATGCGCTGGGACGGGAGAACATTCAAGGTCTGGCCTCCCCTCCCCGATGCCCGTCGCGTCGTTACCCAAAAGATCGGCGATGTTGTCTATATTTCTCATCTGACCACAGGGCTATGGAAACTCGATGGAGACAAACTCGAGATGGTGGCCTCGCGCGAGGAACTCGGAACCCTTCCCGCATATCTGAGGCTAATCGGCCCGGATTCATTTCTCGCGGTCACCACTGAAGGTCTGGCTCGTCTCCACGGAGCAAAGATAACGCTGCTCCCGGGCAATTGCCGCGAGTTTATCAAGGCAAACATTTTGACCTGTGCCACGGCCATCGATGCCGATACGCTAGTAATCGGCACCTACTATGGAGGTGCCGCCATAGTAGATGCTGAGGGCGACATTTTGCGGGTCATTGATCGAACCTCTGGATTGCCTGATCAGGATGTGGAAGGAATCCTGGTCGATCGTCAGAAGAATCTTTGGCTTACGACTGGTGGTGGAATTGCGCGATTTGATAGCAGCGGAGCTGTAACCGAATTCAGTGATTCAAACCGCCTGCCGGGGAAATCGGCCGTCTCGATTGCTTCGCAATGGGACCGAATGTTTGTGGCTACCAGCGACGGAGTGTCCCGTTTGACACCTCGAGCGAATCCTCGTTCGTCTGCAAGGTTTCAACCGTTGACCGATCCAGGCCTGAAGTTGAGCAACGCAGCACTGCTGCCGTACGCCGACGGTTTGCTCAATTCGGGCTTTGCTGGGGTACGCTTCTTGAATTCAAACGGGGACGAATCCCTCGTATACAACAGCAAACTCGATGTGGTTCACCTGACCGCTTCCCGTCGTTTTGCCGGCAGAGTGTACTTCGCCGATCAGAACGGAGTCGGATGGCTAATCCAAGCGGACAAGGATTGGCAGGTCCATCAAGGGCAGATACAGACATCCGAGACTGCGACATCAATTGCGGAAGACACGTTGGGCAACCTCTGGGTTGGCACGCATTCAAAAGGGGTATTACGCGTGGCTTTCGCCGACGACGGTACCGTGTCCCAAGTCACGCATTTTGAGATCGGCCAGGCACTGCCCGCCGATGCCGGCCAGATCACCGTCGGCACGTTCCATCACTTGGTGCTGTTGCTGACCGAATCGGGGATTCTCGCCTACAACCCGGTCAACAATTCGTTCTATGCCGTTGCGGCCCTGCGGAACCTGACCAAGGGCCTCGCCCTCTCCAATCCGGACGCCACCGGCGACGAATGGCTCGCGGCGGAACAGTCGCTGGCCGACGGGACTACGCGGCCGGTTGTCGGCAAGCTCACCCTCGATGCGCGCCGGCAGCCGGCCTGGCACCGGCTGCCCATCGATGGATTGGACCGCGCGGGCACGCCCACCGCGGTCTGCTTCCAAGCGGAGGCCCCGGACTCCGCGTCCAGATCCACCGCCAGCCGGCCCATCCTGTGGGTTGGCGGTTCGGAGGCGCTGTTGCGGGTGGACCTCGACGCCCTGCAGGACGACCGGGCCCCGTTTTCCACCCTGTTGACCACCGTCAGCACGGTCTCATCCGCGGGCAAGGTCGCCCTGCCCCTGCGGGCCGCCGCCTCCCCGCGCGTGCCCTATGCCCACAATCACCTCGAGTTCGATTTTGCCGCCCCCATCTATCGCGGCGCCCAGTATGTCCGGTACCAGACCCAGCTCGTCGGCTTCGAGCCGAACTGGACGCCCGCCAACGCGAAGAACTTCCGCGAATTCACCAACCTGAACGCGGGCGCCTACACCTTCCAGGTCCGCGCGGCCGACGAGGACGGCCGCTGGAGCCCGCCCGCCCGATACACGTTCTTCATCCTGCCCCCCTGGTACCGCACGCCGTGGGCCTACGCGTTGTTTGCGCTCATGTCCGCCAGCAGCATCTACGGCGGCTACCGCCTGCGCGTGGGCCAGATCCGCGCCCGCACCCGGCAACTGGAGGCCCTCGTCCGGCGCCGCACCGAGGAACTGGCGCGGGCCAACGCCGCCAAGACCGAGTTCATCGCCAACATGAGCCACGAGATCCGCAATCCGCTCAACGGCGTCATCGGACTCGCGGGGCTGTTGCAGGATTCCAGTCTCAGCCCGAAACAGCGCGACATGGCGGTGTCCCTGCGCAAGTGCGCCGAATACCTGTCCACCCTGGTGGAGGACGTGCTGGATTTCTCCAAGATCGAGGCCGGACGCATCACCATCGACGCCCAGCCGTTCAGCCTGCGCAGCGTGATCGCCGACGTGGAATCGATTTTTGCGTGGCAATCGCAGGAGCAGCACATGCCGATCGCCGTGCGGACCTCCCCGCGCCTGCCGGAGACGGTGGTCGGCGACGAGGCCAAGATCAAACAGATCGTCATCAACTACGTCGCCAACGCCCTCAAGTACGCCGGTCAGGGCGCCGTCGAGATCGTCGTCGAGGCCCACTCCGAGTTCGGCAACACCTTCGAGCTGATGATCGAGGTGCGCGACCACGGGCCGGGCATCCCGTACGACGAGCAGGCCAAGCTCTTTGAGAAGTTCAACCGCGGCCGGCGGGCGCAGGCGGAAAAGATCCGGGGCACCGGCCTGGGCCTGGCCGTCTGCCGCGCCTACGCGGAGAAGATGGGCGGCGCCGTCGGCCTCACCAGCACGCCGGGCCAGGGCGCGACGTTCTGGCTGAAGGTGGCGCTGCCGGTGCCCGAGGCCCCGATTGACGGCGCGGCCGTCG
Organism: Opitutaceae bacterium; assembly: GCA_046704925.1. Lineage (GTDB taxonomy): Bacteria > Verrucomicrobiota > Verrucomicrobiia > Opitutales > Opitutaceae > Fen-1467. The sequence goes on from JBJKRD010000066.1 coordinate 3,224, forward strand.
CCGAGCGCGCCCCTCCCGTCGCCGCCACCACCCGCGCGCTCATCGTCGAGGACCAGGAGTACAATCTCCTCGTCATCGACAACATCCTCACCCGCCTGGGCTACCGCACCGACCACGCCACCAACGGCAACGATGCGCTCACCAAGCTCCAGGCCAACATCTACGACATCGTCTTCATGGACTGGGACCTCCCCGGCCTCAACGGCGTGGAGGTCACCCGCCGTTTCCGCCAGTGGGAGCCGGCGGAACGCCACACGCTCGTCGTCGCCACCACCGCCTACTCCACGCCGGAAAAACGCCGCGATTGCCTCGAGGCGGGCATGGACGGATTTGCCGCCAAGCCGCTGAGCCCCGAGAAGATCAAGACCACGATCCAGAACCTCAGCGGGCCCCTGCGCGCCGGCTCCTCCATCCAGATCCGCACCGCCGAGGAGGCGCCCCGCAAGACCCTCGACCTGTCGATCTTCCGCTACATGGCCGACCAGCAGCCCGAGAAGGTGCGCCAGCTCGCCGACGAATTTGTCACCGCCCTCGACAAGGACATCGCCCTGCTCGCCGGCGCGATCCGGGCCGGCAGCAGCGAGAACACCCGCCGGCAGGCGCACCGGATTCTCTCCCAGACCGCGCTGATTTCGGCCACCCAAGTCGCCGCGGTGGCCACCTCCATCCAGGAGGCCGCACGCAGCGGCGACGTGGAGACGCCGCGTTCCATCCTCCCGTCCTTCGAGGCCGAGGTGGCGGCCCTCAAGGAGAATCTTCGCTCCGGTCTCGAAACGAGCTGAGCTTGGCAAAGCCCTTGTTCACCGCGTACCGGATGAGGTCGGGGGTGCGGTGCAGGCCCAGTTTGCTCATGATGTTGCGCCGGTGGAGCTGCACGGTGTAGCGGCTGAGGTTGAGCTCGCGGGCCACCTCCTCGTTGGTCAGGCCGCCGCCCAGCAGCGCCAGGAGTTCCTGCTCGCGTTCGGTGAGCACCTTGGGGAACGCCTTCGGTTCCGTCCGCAGCCGCTGCCGCACCTGTTGCACCACCTCGGTGAAGAACACCCGCCCCTTGATCACCTCGTCGATCGCATGCTTGAGCACCTCGACGGACTGCCGGTTCTTGTCGACGTAGCCGTGCATCCCCGAATTGAGCACCCGGTAGAGCGTGTAGTCGTCGCACTCCGTCGACAGGGCGAGAATGCGCACCTTCGGATCCATCGCGATCAATTCGTCGGCCGCGGTGATGCCGTCCTTGTCGGGCAGGTTCAGATCCAGCAATACGATGTCGGGCCGGTGCTTGCGACACAGCGCGATGCCCGTGGCTGCATCCTCCGCCTCGCCGACCACGCTCAGGCGAAAATGGTCCCGACAAATCTTTTTCAACAGATCTCGGAACATCGCCTGATCTTCGATGAGGACGATCTTCAACGACATGCAATTGACACCTAACCGGGGGAGAAAACGGAAACGAGCCTAAACGTCTGCGGCAAAATTCCAGATTATGCAAAGCGACGCGGTCCGAACGGAAAAAGGTCCGGCCCCATGCCGGGCAGAATCCCTTTGCATCGCCTCCCGGGTGGCCCATATTGCCTTTTCACAATCACCCAACGGGGAGTCCGGCGCGCCGGACTGAGACTGGAGGACGAACGCCTTCCCAACCCTTCGAACCTGATGCGGGTCATGCCGCCGTAGGGAATCCTGCTCCGCCGGAGGGCGGCGCAGCGTGAACCGGCGCGGTGGTGCGAACCGCCCGATCTTCGTCCACCATGTCTCACACCGCCTCTCCTCCCGCTCCCGCCCACGCCGAAACCGACCGCCCCCTCTCCGCGGCGCGCCGCATCTACGTCTCCGGATCCCGGCCCGAAGTGCGCGTGCCCATGCGGGAAATCGCGCTCCAGCCGACCAGGGATTTCTCCGGCCGGCTCATCGAAAACGAACCGGTGCGCGTCTACGACACCTCCGGACCCTGGGGTGATCCCGCGTTCCACCAGGATCCGCGGCGCGGCCTGCCGCCGCTGCGGACGGACTGGATCCGCGAACGCGGCGACGTCGAGCCGTACACGGGCCGCACCATCCGGCCGATCGACGACGGTTACCTCAGCGACGGCCACGCCCGCCAGGCGGCCGACGAGGGCCGGCTCCATCGTTTCCCCGCCCTGCGCCGGCAACCCCAGCGGGCCCGGGCCGGCGCCGTCACGCAGCTCGCCTATGCCCGGCGCGGGATCATCACGCCGGAGATGGAATTCGTCGCCCTGCGGGAAAACATGCGCCTGCAGGCGGCGGGCGCCGGGTTGGAGACCTCACCGGCGGCGCCGCGCGATTCGCTGCGGCACCAGCACGCCGGCTCCGCCTTCGGCGCCGCCATCCCCCGCGAGATCACCCCCGAGTTCGTGCGCGCCGAGCTGGCCCGCGGGCGCGCCATCATCCCCGCCAACATCAACCACCCCGAGCTCGAGCCGATGATCATCGGCCGCAACTTCCTCGTGAAGATCAACGCCAACCTTGGCAACAGCGCGGTGACCTCCTCCATCGACGAGGAGGTGGAGAAGATGCGCTGGGCCATCCGCTGGGGGGCCGACACGGTGATGGATCTCTCCACCGGCCGGAACATCCACGAGACGCGCGAGTGGATCATCCGCAATGCCCCGGTGCCGATCGGCACCGTGCCGATCTACCAGGCGCTCGAAAAGGTCGGCGGGCGGGCCGAGGAGCTCACCTGGGAGCTGTTCCGCGACACCCTGATCGAACAATGCGAGCAGGGGGTGGACTACTTCACGATCCATGCCGGCGTGCTCCTGCGGTTCATCCCTCTGACCGCCCGGCGCATGACCGGCATCGTCTCGCGCGGCGGTTCGATTTTGGCCAAATGGTGCCTCGCCCACCACCAGGAGAACTTCCTCTACACGCATTGGGACGAAATCTGCGAGATCATGGCGGCCTACGACGTGTCGTTCTCCATCGGCGACGGGCTGCGGCCCGGTTCCATTGCCGACGCCAACGACGCGGCGCAGTTCGCCGAACTGCGCACTCAAGGCGAGCTGACCAAACGCGCCTGGGCCCATGGCGTGCAGGTGATGAACGAGGGCCCCGGCCACATTCCGATGCACCTGATCCAGGAGAACATGACCAGGCAGCTCGAGTGGTGCGACGAGGCGCCGTTCTACACGCTGGGCCCGCTGACCACCGACGTGGCGCCCGGGTACGACCACATCACCTCCGCCATCGGCGCCGCGCTGATCGGCTGGTACGGTTGCGCGTTGCTGTGCTACGTGACACCCAAGGAGCACCTCGGGCTGCCGGACCGGGATGACGTGCGCGCCGGCGTCGTGGCCTACAAGATCGCCGCCCATGCCGCCGACCTCGCCAAGGGGCATCCCGCCGCGCAATACCGCGACAACGCCCTCAGCAAGGCCCGCTTCGAATTCCGCTGGGAGGACCAGTTCAACCTGTCGCTCGACCCGGAACTCGCGAGGTCCTACCACGATGAGACCCTGCCGCAGGAAGGCGCCAAGACCGCCCATTTCTGCTCGATGTGCGGGCCCCAGTTTTGCTCCATGAAGATCACCGAGGATGTCCGGCGGTACGCCGCCGAAAAGGGCCTGACCGACGAAGCGGCCCTCGCGGCCGGCATGGAGGAAAAGTCGCGCGAATTCGTGGCGGAAGGCGCCCAAGTATACCGGCCCAGCTGATCTCGCTGGCGGCGCGACGCGTTCGCCTGGGGATGATATCGGCCCACCGCGGCCGGCCTCGTGGCGAATGGCTGGTGGCCAACCGGCGGCAATCCGCCCGCCCCTAAATCATGAGGGCCGCCCCTTTTCGAGGCGGCCCTGCATGACCTAACACCAAGCAAACCGTAAGAACTACAACAATGGTCGTTACAGAACGACTCTTGTTTCGTGAGAGATAGACGCAGCCGCCCGGAAAGCGTTGAAAAATTGATCTGTTAAATCCTTGTGAACTGGCCCCAGCTTTTCGCCGGCGCAATCCGCACCCCAACTCCCGCGGAATATCCGCGTAACCTGTTTCAGCTAAACAACTCCGACGGCATGACTCCGGGGCCGGCCGAAGGCGCGAAGGCCGGGATGGACGCTTTGCGCGGGGTACTTTTGAGCGGATAACGGAAAATCTCCCCCTGGAAATTCTTGAACACGATCTCGTCGTCGTCGATCCGTTCAATGTACTCCGGGTTGATCGGCACCTTTCCGCCGCCGCCGGGGGCGTCGATGACATATTGCGGCACCGCGTAGCCGGTGGTATGGCCGCGGAGGGCGCGGATGATCTCTATCCCCTTGCGCACGTCGACCTTGAAGTGACCTCCCCCGGTGATGAGGTCCATCTGGTAGAGGTAGTATGGCCGCACGCGCATGCGCAGGAGCCGGTGCACCAGGGCCTTCATCACGTCGGCGTCGTCGTTCACCCCGCGCAGCAGCACGCTTTGGTTGCCCAGCGGCACCCCGGCGAACGCCAGGCGGTCGCAGGCCTCCTTGAGCTCGCGCGTGCACTCGCGCGGATGGTTCACATGAATGCTCATCCAGACCGGCCCGTGCTTCTTGAACACCTCGCACAGCTCCGGGGTGATGCGCTGCGGCAGAAACACCGGAATCCGCGAGCCGATGCGGATGAATTCCACGTGCCTGATCGCCCGCAGCCGACCGAGCAGATGATCGAGCTTCCGGTCCGACAATAACAGGGGGTCGCCTCCACTCAACAGGACGTCCCGCACCTCGGGGTGGGCCTCGATGTAGCGCAGCCCGCGTTCGTACTCGGGGTGAAAATTGTAGTCCTGCGCGTTGCTTACCAGGCGGCTGCGGGTGCAGTAGCGACAGTAGGCGGCGCAGCGGTCCGTCACCAGGAACAGCACGCGATCCGGATACCGGTGCACCAGACCCGGCACCGGCGAATGGGCGTCCTCCCCGAGCGAATCGAGCATTTCCTCCTCCGACACGACCATCTCGTCGCCCCGCGGGATGACCTGCCGCCGGATGGGACAACCGGGATCCTGCCGGTCGATGAGGTTGAAGAAATAGGGGGTGATCGCGAGCGCGAGCTTGTGATTGGCGAAGGCGCATCCGGCCTTCTCCTCCGGCGTCAGCGTCATGTACTGCTCAAGCTGTTCCCCGCTGGTGATGCGGTTCTTGAGCTGCCAGGTCCAGTCGCGCCAGTCGGTTTCGGGCACATGCTGCCAGAGTCCCTGACCTTCGAACCAGACGGATCGGTCTTCGCTGTAAGGCATGGTGAAAGGCAAAGTAATAAGCCTCCTAACCAATCTGTCAAATGGTGCTCCCCGCCCCCACCCGGCCGGTCCGGCCTCAAGGCCCGAAAATGCCCCAGTGAAACTGCTGGTCGCAGGCGAGCAGGTAGATCATCGCCACGTAGATCCACGCGGCGACGAGGATCAGGTTGGCCACCCAGCCGCGTCTGCCGCTCGGCTTCTCCGGTTCCGGGACCTTTGCGCTCATGGCTCCTGCATGCTGTGCAGGATCCCCACGGGCGCAAGCCCCGGCCGCGCGGTGGGAACGACCCGGACTCAAGGGCCAGATTTGCCAGCCAACTGCATCGAACCAACGGCGCGGCCACAAAACCCTTGGCACGTGGAAGGAAAAACCCTTTCGTCGCGCGTTGATGCCCACGTCACGTCCAGGGGTCCTTGCGCTCGAAGACGGCTCCATCTTCCGCGGCCAGGCATTCGGCGCCGAGGCCGTCGTCGCCGGCGAAGCGGTGTTCAATACCAGCATGACCGGCTACCAGGAGATTCTCACCGATCCCTCCTATTACGGCCAGATCGTCACGATGACCGCGGTGCAGATCGGTAACTACGGCATCAATCCCGACGACGAGGAATCCGCCGGCGGCCCGAAGGTCGCCGGCTTTGTCGTGCGGGAGCGCTCACCCATCGCCAGCAACTGGCGGAGCCGGCAGACCCTCGACGACTATCTCCGGCAGTATCGCATACCGGGCCTGGAGGGCGTCGACACCCGGGCCATCACCAAGAAGCTGCGGGTGGTCGGGGCCATGAAGGCGTGCCTGAGCGCCCAGCCCATCAGCGACGAAGAGGCGGTCCGGCGCGCCCGGGAGTGGGCGGGACTGGTCGGCTTCGACTACGTCAAGGAAGTCACCTGCCAGGAGCCCTACCAATGGGATCCCGACGGGCGGTGGGATCCGCCGTTCACGCTTGCCGGAACCCGGCTCATCGCGCCGCCTCCTCCCGCCATACGCTACAAGGTCGCCGCCATCGATTACGGCACCAAGCGCAACATCCTCCGCAAGCTGCGCCAGCATGGCTTCGATGTCTGGGTCGTGCCGGCCCATGCGGCGGTTGAGACGGTCAACGAGCTGGCCCCCGACGGCGTCTTCCTCTCCAACGGGCCCGGCGATCCCGATCCGCTGGCGTACGCGCACCAGACCGTGGCCCGGCTCATCGAGCAGTACCCGACCTTCGGGATCTGCATGGGCAATCACATGATCACCCACGCCCTGGGCGCCAAGACCTTCAAGCTGAAGTTCGGTCACCGCGGGGCCAACCAGCCGGTGAAGAATCTCGAGACCGGCCGCGTTTCCATCACCGCCCAGAATCACGGCTTCGCCGCGCGCCCCGAGGACCTCGAGCAGCACGGCGCGATCGTCACCGAGGTCAACCTCAACGATGGCACGGTCGAGGGCCTGCGGCACAAGGAACTGCCGGTCTTCTCCGTGCAATACCACCCCGAGGCCTCGCCCGGACCCCACGACGCCGACCCGCTCTTCGTCGACTTCCACCGCCTGATCGAAAAACGAAAGGCGGGGAAGCTCTGACGCCGGAGGGCGGCAGTCGGCTCACCGCAGCCGGCCGCCGTTCAGGGCGTGGCGTCGCCGGCCAGGACGGCTTCGAATTTCTTCGCGTCCTCCGGGGTGTCGACCCCGATCATCGGATCCCCGGTGACCCCCACCAGGATGTCGTAGCCGTTCTCCAGCGCGCGCAGCTGTTCGAGCCTTTCGATCTGCTCGTAACGGCCCGGCGGCAGTTGCGGGTATTTCTCGAGCAGCGCGGCCTGGTAGGCATACAGGCCGAGGTGCTTGTAACAGGGGTTGGCCGCCACCCACGCATCGTCGATGGTGAGACCCAGGTCGCGCGAAAAAGGCAGGCGCGACCGCGAAAAATACAGCGCCCGCCCGTGGCAGTCGAAGACGACCTTCACCTGGTTGGGATTGTAGAAGTCGACCACCCGGCGGAAGGGCGTGGCCAGGGTCGCCATCGGCGCCGCGCCGCGGATCAGGCGCGCCAGCTCGCGAATCTGCGCCCCCGTCACCAGCGGTTCGTCCGCCTGCACATTGATGATGTGATCGGCCCGGATGGTGCGATTGGCCTCCGCCAGACGGTCGGTGCCGCTCGGATGGCCCGCCGAGGTCATCAGCGCGTTGAAGCCGCCGGCGGTCAGAACCTCGCCCAGCCGCGGATCGTCGACGGCAAAATACAGGGGCAACTCGGGGACCTGGGCCGCGATGCGTTCCGCCACCCACCGCACCAGCGGCTTGCCCCGGATGGGATGCAACAGCTTGCGTGGGAACCGGGTCGACTCGAGCCGGCAGGGCACGATGATGGCGGTCAACGGCATGGTTTTCCTATGTCAGGGGCCGTCCGCGCCCGCAACGCGGAACGCCGCGGCGGCACGGCAACGGCTGGCCCGCCGCCTGCTACAGGCGCCAGCGACGAAAGCCGCTCCGGTTCGATTCTGGTTTTTGGGTTGCAAGGCCGCCGCGAGCCGGGCGAGATTTCGCCCCCACTCCCTCAGTTCATGGATCAAGCCGAAGCCACGTCCAACACCCATCAATACGTGAAGGAGTTCGTCGTATTGAACAAGATGGGCATCCACGCGCGGCCGGCGGCGATGGTGGTCCGCATCACCAACAAATACAAATGCGACGTGTTCGTGGAAAAGGATGAGGAGCAAGTGAATGGCAAAAGCATCATGGGTCTGATGATGCTCGCCGCCGGCAAAGGCTCGAAAGTGAAATTCATCGCCACCGGCGAGGACGCGCCGCAGATGCTGGCCGAGATTGAGCAGCTCTTTGCGCGGAAGTTTGACGAAGCCTGACCGCGGAGGTCGACTCCAGCGAGTCCGGACGGCGCCAACGGGTCAGATCCCGAAGAAATCCTTCGCGCTGGCGGTGGTGACCGCCGCCAGTTCGTCGTATCCCACCCCGAACAAGCCGGCGCAAAATTCGGCCGTATGCCGCACGAAGGCCGGTTCATTGCCTTCGCCGCGACGGGGCACCGGCGCCAGGTACGGCGCATCGGTCTCCACCAGCAACCGCGCCAGGCCCTGCCGGCGCGCCGCCGCCCTCACCGCCTCGGCGTTCTTGTAGGTGATGATCCCCGTGAACGAACCCCGGCCGCCCCGCGTGTTCAGCGCTTCGATCTCGCCAACGCCCTCGCTGAAACAATGAAAGACCACGCGGCGCCAGTCCACGCCGCTGGCGTCGATCAGTTCGACGCACTCCCGGAACGCCCCGCGCGAATGCACCACCACGGCCGCCTGCCGGCGCCGCGCGAGCTGCAGGCCCGCGGCGAACGCCGCGCGCTGTCGCTCGAAAACCGCCGCCGCCGCGGCCGGGTCCTTGGGCAGGTGAAACCGGTCGAGGCCGACCTCACCCCAGGCCACCGGTCTCGGGCCGTCGCCGGCGAAGAACGGCTCCGCCTGCGCCAGCGCCACCTCCCAATCCTCCGTCACCGAACAGGGATGCAGGCCGACCGCGTAGTACACCCTTCCGGGGTGTGCGCGGGCCAGTTCGCGATACAGCGTCCAGTCGGCCGGCTCCGTCCCGATGGCGATCATCGCGTCGACCCCCGCCGCCCGCGCCCGCTCCAGCACCGCCGGCAACTCGCCGCGTCGCGCGAAGCCGTCGAGGTGCGTGTGCGTGTCGATCAACCCCACGGGCGAAATTCCAGATACCAAAGCGCCAAATGCCAAAGGTATGACGGCCCCCTCGTGTTCCGGTTGGCGTTTGGAATTTTGGCCTTGGGAATCTATTTCCGGTAGAGCGGCAGGTAGCGCTCCCGCAGGTAGCGAAGCAACGAATGCGGCGACAACGGCGCGCCGGTGACCGCCTGCACCAGCTCGAGCGTATCGCGGCGGCGCCCCTGCTCGTGGATGTTGCGGCGCAGCCAGCCGAGCAGACGCGAGAAATCCCCGCGGGCGAAGTCGTCCTCCAGCCCCGCGAGTTCCGCCGTGACCCGGTACCAGAGCTGCGCGGCCATCATGTTGCCCAGACAATAGCTCGGGAAATACCCGAACATGCCCCCCGACCAATGCACGTCCTGCAGCACGCCCTCGCGATCGCTCGGCGGCGTGAAGCCGAAGAGCTCCGCCGCCAGCGCATTCCAGGCGGCGGGCAGGTCCTTCACCGCCAGCGTGCCGGCAAACAGCCGCTTCTCCAGCTCGAACCGGAGAATGATGTGCAGGTTGTAGGTCACCTCGTCGGCCTCGACGCGGATGTGCGTCGGCCGGACCGCGTTGACCGCAAGGTAGAGCTCGTCCGACGACACCGCGGCGAGCGGCCCGGGGAACGCCTTGCGGAAGCGCGGTTCGAAAAACCGCCAGAAGGCGCGGCCCCGCGCCACCTGGTTCTCCCACAGCCGGCTCTGGGACTCGTGCACCGCCATGCCCACCGCCTGGCCCAGCGCCGTGCCCTGGTGGGCCAGCGGGGTGCCCTGCTCATACAGCCCGTGCCCGGTTTCGTGAATCGCCCCGAAGAGCGAACCGAGCGGATGATCCACGTCGAAGCGGGTCGTCATCCGGATGTCGGCGCCGCTTCCCTCGCAGAACGGATGCAACGACACGTCGATGCGGCCCCGCCGGTAGTTGAACCCCAGTCGTTCGGTCACCTCGCGCAGAAACGCCCGCTGCCCCTCGACCGGAAAGCCGTGCAGGATCTCGGGTCGCGCCTTCACCGGCGAGGCGATGATCTCCCGCACCAGCGGCACCAGTTCCGCCCGCAATTCGGCGAACAGGCGTTCGATCACCGCCGCCGTCATGCCGGGATCATGCCGGTCGATCATGTAGTCGTAGGGCGCGGCCGCGAACCCGAGGTACTCCGCCTCCTGCTTCGCCAGTTCGAGGTGCTTCCGCAGGAACGGCGCAAATCCGGCAAAATCCGCCTTCGGTTTGCATTGCGCCCAGGCATGAAAGGCCTGGCTGCTGTGCTTGGCCCGCTCCCGCACGAACTCCGGAGGCAGCTTCACCAGCCGGTCGTAATCGCGCCGGGCGATCCGTACGACGACCGCCTGGTCGGGAGACAGGTCTGCCTGGCGGCTTTCGAGCATCCCGAGCAGCTCGCCGATGCGCGGATTGCTGGCCGCGGCATGGGTCTGCCCGGCCATGACGGCAAGCTGTTCGCCGCGCAGATCGGCGCTGTCCGGCGGCAGGTTCACCTGCTCGTCCCAGCCGAGCAGTCCGCCCACCGTGGCCAGCACGTGCGCGTGTTTGAGTTTGGCGACTAGGTCCGCGTAGGCGGTTTCAAGGGTCATGGCGCGATTGAATCGATACCGGCCGAATTCACCAGCGGTTTCGCTCGGCGGCCCCGCGGCCGCATCGTTCATCGAGCAAGACAGGGCCGGGCGCGGCTCTGGTCCGCGCCCGGCCCGCAGCACAACTGATCACCAACCAAATTTATCCGCCCAGCACACGGATGCCGCCGCCGGACGTGCGCAGCCTCAGCTCGTGTCCCCCGCCGTTGACCTTGCCCACGATCTGGTTCCGCTTGATCTCGCCCGTGACCGTGACCGGCACCCGGCAGTTCACGCCGCCGCCGGACGTCCCGGCGTCGAGGTTGAAATCGCTCTTGGGGTCCACATGGACGGTGATCCCGCCGCCCGAGGTTGAGAATTCGCAATCGCCCTTCAGCGGCCCGGAAAATGACACGTCGATCGGCCCGCCGGAAGTGTGGGCGTTGACCACACCCGCAATCTCCTTGATCGTGATACCGCCCCCGCTGGTGTGCACTTGCGCATTACCGCCCACCGGCCCGAGATGGATGCCGCCGCCGGAGGTATGGACGTTCACGTCGCCGGAGCACGCCTCCAGGTGAATGCCGCCCCCGCTGGTGTGTCCATCGACCGAACCGGTGATCCGCCCGAAGCGGAGCCCGCCGCCGGAGGTGCGGGTCACAATCTTGCCGGTGAGGTCGCCGACGGCGATCCCCCCGCCCGAGGTCTTGAGGTCGGCGTTGTAGGTGGCGGGCACCGTCACGGTGAATTCGCACTGCACCGGCGGCCAGGACCCGAAATGGAACCACGAGGATTTCTGCTCCCCGTCGTATTTCGCGATGGCCGTGACGTCGTTCCCGGTCTGCTCCATCGTCAGGGTCAGGTGCTTCAGGAGATCGTCGGCCTCCGCGTCCGTCGTGGCGTCGATCCGCTGTTTCACCTGGATCTTCACTTCCTTGCCGCTGCCGGGCTCGACCTTGATGCCGCCGCCGCTGGTTTCGACCTTGAGGGTTCCGCCCGGTTGGACCGTAAAGGTCTTCTCCACCGTGCGTTCAATTTTCGCCGAGAGGGCCGGGGAAGCTGCCAGCAGCAGCCCGAGGCCGAGGACAACGGACCATTGGGGTTTCATGGGTGTATGAACACGTTCGCAGCGGGAAGAACCCGGCGGAGCCCGAAAAGTTACAGGGATTGTGGCACCGGGCCGTCGCCGCTGCGGATTTCGACCGTCCGGGCGACCATTGACGCCCGGCCCCGCCTGGCGCCACGATCCCGGGATGCCCGCGCGCCGTGCTCCCGCCATCCTGGAAATTGACCATCTCCGCATTGAGCGCGGGCCCCACGTCATCCTGCGCGACGTGTCCTGGCGGGTGACGCGCGGCCAGCATTGGGTGATGCTCGGTCCGAACGGATGCGGCAAAACGTCCCTGCTCAAGGCGTTAACCGCCTACATGACCCCCACCCGCGGCACGATCGGCCTGCTGGGCCGCCGGTTCGGTCAGGCGGATTGGCGGCAACTGCGGCTGCACATCGGGCTCGTGACGGCGGCCGTCCACCATCTGATACCGCCGGCCGAGCCGGCGATCGAGACCGTCATCAGCGGCAAATATGCCCAACTCGACCTGTGGGGCGCCATCTCCCCCGCCGACCGCCGGCGGGCCCAGGCGATCCTGCGGGCGATCGGTGCGGCCCATCTCGCGGACCGGGAATGGCTGCTGCTCTCGCAGGGTGAGCGCCAGCGGGTGCTGGTGGGGCGGGCACTGATGGCGCGCCCGCGCCTGTTGATCCTCGACGAGCCGTGTGCCGGCCTCGATCCCGTGGCGCGCGAGCATTTCCTGCAGTTCCTTGACGGGCTGGCGCGCCGGGCGGGTGGCCGCCGCGCGGTGGCGCCGGGACCGACGCTGGTGCTCGTCACCCATCATCTCGAAGAGATCATGCCCGCCTTTTCGCACGCCCTGCTCATGAAGTCGGGTCGCGTCGTGGCCGCCGGCCCGCGCCGCCGCGTGCTCACCGCGGCCCACCTGGCCGCGGCCTTCGGGGCGCGGGCGCGCGTGGTGCGCCGCGGCGGGCGATGGCAGGCGTGGTTCACTCCGCACCGGCGCCAGGTGTTCTGAACATGTCCCTGTTCCCCGACTTCATCGATTCGCTCGGTCTCGCCAATCCGTGGACCTACCTGGTCCTGTTTCTGGCGGCGTCGCTCCTGATGATGTGGCGCCTCGAGGCGATGCTGGATCACGGCCTGGAAGGCACCGCCCTCGGCACCCTGGTGATGCCGTACTGCACCGGTCTGGGCAACCTGCTCTTCGTGTACATCGTCCTCGCGCGCCGGGAACCGGTGGGCGAGGTGTTGACCAACTGCCTGGTCAACAACGTCACCAACTTGACGCTGGTGCTCGGTCTGCCGGCCCTGCTGTGGGGCCTGGTCGTCGTGCCCGGCTGGTCCCCGGCCCGCGGCGGCCGGGCGAGCCGGGGCCGGCTGCGCGTCGCGCAGCAGATCAACCGCCTCTCCCTGCTGCTGACCCTGACCGCTGTCGTCTTTTTCACCGGCGCCGTCTGGGTGCTCGGGCAGAACGGCCGCCTCGATTGGGTCGACGGCCTCCTGTTGGTGGGGCTGTTCCTTTTCTGGCAGTGCTTCCAGGTGTTTGACGTCCTCAAACACAACGTCCGGCAGAAACGCTCGTTTGCGCTCGCCTTCTACCTTGACGTGGCGGTGGTGCTGGTCTGCGCGTACGCCGTCTACGTGAGCCTCGATTGGCTGGTGGCCTGGCTCTCGCACCAGCACGCCGGTTTCATCAGCGCGCGGCACCTCGGCTGGCTCAGCGGCTGGCTGATGGTGGTGCCCAACGCGCTGCCGGCGTTCTATTGGGGCTGGAAGCGCCGCGCCGATGTGGTCTACAGCTCGCAGGTGGGCGACGGGCATATCTGCATTCCCCTCGCGGTCGGGCTGTGCGCCCTGGTGCGGCCCGTGCCCGTGCCGGCCTTTTTCGAGTCCAGCCTCCTGCTGCTGCTCGGGGCTGCCGCGCTGCACATCGTTTTCCTGCTCGCATTCGGCGGCCTGCCCCGCTGGGCCGGCTGGCTCTTTGCGGCGGCCTACGGCTGGTTTCTTTACCGGGGGCTGCTGGCCTGAACCGGCGGCGTCATTCGAGCGGATCCCGCCGGAACTTGTCGCTCAGTTCGACGAACACTTTCTGCGCCTGCAGCCAGCGCGGATCCTGGCGAATCTCCGACATCGACTTTCCCGTGTGGTTGCAGAGGAGGTAGCTCGCGCCGCCGACACGGATGCAGGCGTCAAAGCCCGGCCCGCCGGCGTCGCGGGCGAACTCGAAGTCCCCCACGGCGAATTCCTTGCCCGTCATCTCGGCCTGCAACGGCCCGATGTCGGCGGCAAACCTGCGCCCGAAGCTTTCCGCCCGCGGCCCCTGGTAGGCGCGGAGGGCCCCGCCGCCGGCCGGCGGCAGCGAGACTATCACCCATTCGTCGAACACGGTCTTGCCGTAGAGCGCGTGCATGCGCCCGAGCGCGGCGGAAATCAGGGTTCTGGCGGGTTCCAGCTTCATGCGCGAATCAACCTCCGGACGGGCCCCGTTCTGGGCAAACCCCGGGGCCGACGCCAGAAATTAATCGCCGCGCACCTAGGTCGAGGGATAACCGCCGGCGATGTACTGCTTCAGTTGTTCGGCCTCATGGCGGTGGGCCTCGGCCATCCAGCGCGAGGTGTCGCCGATCGAAATCAGGCCCACCAGGCGCTCGCCCACCAGCACGGGCAGGTGCCGGCAGCGGTTCTTGGTGAAGATTTCAATGGCTTCGTCGATCGTGGTTTCCGGCGTGATGGTCAGGACGTTGCGGGTCATGACCTCGGCGACCGCGTGTTTCTTGGGATCGAAGTCCATGGCCACGACCCGGGTGAGCACATCGCGCTCGGTGAAGATCCCCGCCAGACGGCTGCCTTCCATGACGACGACCGAGCCAACGCGGTGCCGGTTCATCTCGTGCACGGCCTCGGCGATGGTGATACCTGGAGCCACCGTGTGCACGGTGGAACCTTTGTACTCCAGAAGAACTGAGATCGATGGATTCATTGGGGGTTAGGG
>JBJKRD010000067.1:0-7171 GCA_046704925.1 Opitutaceae bacterium
TCCCTCCGCCCGGCAACGGGCCCAAGCATTCGGCTCGAGCTTCCCGACGACCATGAACAGATCTCCGGCCACGTTCCTCGTGGTGGTCCTGGCGGCGGTCCTGACCGCCGCCCGGGGCGAAGCGCCGTCCCCGGAGAAGACGGCGCCGGACAAGAATCCCCATCTGATCGAAATCCAGGCGTTGCGCCTTACGAGGGAGAATACCGACAAACTGGCCGCAGCGGTCGCGGCGGTGAACAAGCTGATGGCGGCCGACCCCGGGCTGCGGGAGCAGATGGAGGACGATGATGCCGATCGCTCAATCAACGAGACGGTCAAGAATCTCGAGACGAAATATCCCAGGGTGGCGGCCGTCATCCGCGGCGCGGGCTTCACCACCCGGGAATTCGTCGTGCTGCAACTGGCGTTCATCAACGACGTGACGATCGTCGGCATGAAACGGCAGGGGCTCCTCAAGAGCTATCCCGCGGGGACGATCACGCCGGAGAACGCCGAGTTTGTGGAGAAGAACTACGAGCGCCTGCGGGCGCTGGCGGACCGGCTCAACGACGACGACGACGATTCCTGATCCGGCGCGCCGGTCATTTTCCGGCCGCGAACACCCGGTAGCTGTGGGGCGGCAGGTGGACGAAGAATGCGGTGCGGGGCGTGCGGTCGGCGGTCAATCCCCCGGCGGGAGGAGCGGGCGCCTCTCCGGACAGGTCCTCGCCCGTCACCACGTCGTGCAATCGGGTGACGCCGCCGGCCACCGAGACCTTCACGTCGGCCTCGTGGTCCAAGAAGGACTCGACGATGAAGGTGTCGTTGTCGTATGCAAACAGCGCCACCTGACTCGGACCATCGATGCGGACGAAGAATCCGTGCATCACGACGTCCTTGAAGGCGCTCGTGACCGCCGGCGGCAGGAGGTAGAGGTTCCGGAAATTGTCCGGGATCGTCCACACGTACAGCACGCCCTTGGCGTAGCGGTCCATGAGCAACAGCGGATAGCCGTTGCCGTTTTCGCGGGCGCTGACGAGCGCCCAGGCGTCGTTGGTCAGGAACCGGATCTGTGGGAAGAGGATACCGTGGCCGCCCGCCTCCGGACCGAGCGGAGTGCGGTCGCCCGCGCCGAAACCGGTGGCGAAATCCTGCGCGAGCACGTGGTGGTCGGTGTACCGCAGCTCGACGATGTCATCGATGCCCCGGCCCTGCAGGGCGTGCAACAGGCCGGAGGTGATGATGACCGACTTGCCCGCCTCGAGTTGCTTCTTGATCTTGGCGACGATGTCCGGGTCGAAGGCGGCGGAAGCGGTCAGCAGCACGGGGTCGGCGTCGGCCGGGAACTCGGGATACAGGTCGATGGGAATGCCGATCATGCCGAGGTAGTCGTGCAGGAAATCCTCGCCGGTGGAGTTGCAGGGCTTGTAGCCCTTGATGCCGATCGGCCTTCCCAGGCGGCCCAGGAAGGCGTCGACCTGTTCCAGGGAATACCCGGCGGCGCGGGCCATGAGCGGCAGGGGGTGACGGGCATAGCCGGTGGGACGCTCCCAACCCGCCATTTGCGCGTAATCGAAGCTGGTGCGCTGGGCCTGCCACGCGGCGCGTTCGCCGGGCAGGGCCGGCTGCAGCAAGGCGGCCCAGTTGAACAGCATGATCTCCGGGGCCCTGGCAAACATCGTGTCCCAGAGTTGCTCGGCGTAGCGATCCAGATAATTGATGCTGAACGTGTCGACCCACCCTCCGCCATTGCCGCCGGGCCGGATGTTCTCGAAATAGCGGAAGATCTGGTAGCTCTCGTACTGCTGGAGGTACTGGTCGGTGTCGAGCGGATCGCGGGTTTCCGTCCCGGTATAGATGCCGTCGAACATCCGCGGTTCCTTGGCCAGATCGTAGCCGAGACCCTGAAAGTGCTCGTACCAGTTGGGAAACTTGATGATGACCCGGACCTTGGGATTGGTCTCGCGGGCGGTCTTCAGGACGAGATCCCGCGCGGCTTCGTCCATCAGCTCGAGGCGGAACTGCGTCCAGCTTCGCGCCCCCTTGGCGGCGATGTCCGAGTCGTACTTGGTGGTGACGAAGAAGAAATCGTCGAGGATGATCTCGTCGAAGTGGCGGGCCGCGAGGGCGACCGCGTTGCGGACGAAAGCGCGGTCCGCCGGGTCGGTGTAGCAGAAGGAGCGGAACTGGCTGCTGTTGCTGTCCGACAACGCCAGTCCGCCGGCGACCCGGACGCCGTGGTCGAGAAAGAAGCGCTTCACTTTTTCCAGCAGGGCGTCGTCCGCCAGGTCCCGATTCCGCTGCACCTCGATGTACACCTTGTCGACCTTGAGGTTGTGGCTGATCTCGGCCCATTCGCGCGGGAGGACCTCCGGGTCGGCGAAGCGTTGCACCACGCCGACGGGCAGGTAGATGGCGACGTCGAAATTGCGGTATTGCCGGGCCATGAGCGGAAGGGCGGTGAACAGGAGGCTGCAGGCTCCCGCCCGCAGAAGCGAGCCGGGGAGAAAGCGGAGCGGGGCGGCGGGGCTGGACGGCGGGTTCATCGCCCGTCACGATTGCGGCCCCGTGCCGGGCGGGCAATGCCGGAAACAGGCGGGCGGGCGCCGCGCCGGCGCCGAAAACCGCTGCCGGGAGCTGCGGACCCCGCGGCGCGCAGTCAAGGGCCCGCGGGTGCCGACTGCAGGCGGTCGAGCACCTCGCGCGCCGCGGCGAAGCCGGGATCGATGCGCAGCGCGGCCTCGAACTCCCGTTCCGCCTCCGGCACCCGGTGCAGTTGCAGCAGGGCGTTGCCGAGGTTGTAGTGCGCGCCGGCATAATCGGGCAGGAGGCGCAGGGCCGCGTGGTACTGGGCGACCGCCTCCGGCAGGCGGCCGGCTTCGGCGAGCGCGATGCCGAGGTTGCAGCGGACGGTCGCGAGATCGGGCCGAAGCTGCGCGGCCCGCTCGAGGTGGGGCAGGGCTTCGGCGATGCGGCCCGCCTGGGCGAGGGCGACGCCGAGGTTGAGCTGGATCTCGACGCCATTAGGATTCAGCCGGGCCGCTTCGGCGTACTGCGCGAGGGCCTCGTCGGGGCGCCCGATCCGGGCCAGGGCCAGCCCAAGGTCGAAATGCGCGTCCGCGTTGTCCGGATTTATTTGCAGGGCCCGCCGCAGGGCGGCCTCCGCCTCCGGCAGGCGGTTCTGCTGGAACAGGGCGACCCCGAGGTCGCAGGCCGCCTCGATATAATCGGGTTTCAGCCGCATCGCCGCCTCGTAGTGCGGGATGGCCTCGGCGGCGCGGTCCAGTTTGGCCAGGGCCACGCCCCACTCGTACTGGGCCTCCGCCATTTCCGGCATGAGCTTTACGGTCCGGGCGAAATAGGGCAGCGCCTTCTGCGGTTGCCCCAGGAGCACCAGCGTGAGGCCGAGGTGGTAATCCGCCGGGTAGAAAAGGGGGTTGAGCCGGAGGGTCTCGATGAACTCGGCTTTGGCGGGCACCGGGTGGCCGGACTGGAGCAGGGTCAAACCGAGGTTGAAGTGGGTCGTTGGCATCCTGGGGTTCAGCGCGTTCGACACCAGGTAGTGGAAGAGGGCGGCGCGCAGGTGTCCGCGCGAGTAAAGGGCGGTGCCGATGCCGCTTTGGGCGATGGCGCTGCCGGGCGTCTTGTTCACGGTATCCTGCCAGAGCGCGAGATCGCTGTGGTAGGTGGCGTTGCGTTGGAACGTGAGCAGGCCGAAGGGGACGGCGAGCAGCAGCGCGAGGGCGCCAGGGAATGAGGGGAAAAGACGGAATCCCCCGCAGCGAACGTCCTCGGGTTCCCCGGCCGATCGGACCGGTGGTCCCTTGATCGTGTCGTCCCGCGGTCCTGGGACTCGTGGTCCGTGGACCTGCAGTCCCGGGATCTTTCGCAGCAAACAATGCAATCCAACCACGGCGCCGGCGATCAATGCCGCCAGCGGCAGATACATCCGGTGCTCCACGATCATCTGGATCGTCCCCGGCACGAGGCTGGTGGGCGCGAGGATGGCGAAGAACCAGCCGCCGAGAAATCCCCACACCGGCCAACGCCAGAGGGCGATGAGGGTCGCCGCCGCCAGCGGCACGACGATCAGCGCGTACGGGGCGGCATCCGCCAGCCTCGCGTAGAACGTCCCGTATTCAAAGACGAGCGGATGCGGCCAGACTGTCTGCTTGAGATAACGGGCGACGGCCTCGAGTTGCGTGAACCAGTAGCCCCACGCGGAGATGCCGACGTCGAATCCGGCTGTTCCCCCCCGGTTCCATCCGGTGCTGGCCACCAGTCCGAGCAGCGGCACCCAGGTCGCCGCGAGCGCCAGGTGCAGCCACCGCCGGCGGCGCCAGGCCTCGCGGAACGAGCCGGCCACAAACGCGCGGTCGTACAGGAGGACCAGGACCGGCGCCGTGGCGGTCACTTCCTTCGTCCCAACGCCCAGCAGGCAGGCCGCCACCGTGAACACCCGCCAACGCCACGGCCGGGACGACTGGGTTGAGCGGATGAAACCGTAGAACGTCAGCAGAAAGAACAATCCCATCAGCGACTTGGTGCGCTGGATGATGTAGGTCACCGCCTCGGTCTGCAGGGGATGCAGGGTCCACAACAGCGCGACGGTGAAACCGAGCCACGTCGCCTCGCGCTCGGTGAAGGACTCCGGGCCCGGCCGCCGGTCGCCGGCTTCGGAAATCCGGCTTCCGAAATCCGCACTCCGGTATCGGCACAGCGTCCGCCGCACGATGCCAAACAGCGTGAGTCCGGCGAGGAGGTGGATCAGGAGGTTGAGCGCATGGTAACTCCAGACGTGCAGGCCGCTCACCGCATAGTTGAGGGCCAGGGACAGGTTGAGAATCGGGCGCCCGCTGACCGTCACGCCGTAGCCGCTGGGCGGCACCAACACCTGCCAGATCGGCCAGAGATGCCGGATCGTGGTGTTGTCGCCGATCGACGGCGTGTCATCGAACAGGAACGGAACGTGGAAGGTGTTGTGGTACGCCGCCACCGCCGCCACCGCGAGCAGGACGGCGCCGGCCGGCACCAGCCGGCGCGGGTTCGATGGGCGGGAGAACGGTGGAGACATTGCCAGGGTGATGGTTGAACAAATCAGGCGGCGGCGGAAGCCTGGGGAAATCGCGCGGCGACGCCACCATTTCCGCCGGGGTGAGCGGAACCAAGTCTGCCGCATCTCGGGCGAGGCGTGGCCGCCGGCATCGGGCGGCTCCGTTCAGGGCCCCGGGGGCCCGGCCGTCAGCCGTTCGAGCATGGTCCGGGCGGGGGCGAATCGGGGGTCGATCCGCAGCGCGGCCTCAAAGTGCTCGCGGGCCTCGGCGGGCCGCTGGAGCTGCCACAGGGCAACGCCCAGGTTGTAGTGGGCGCCGGCGTAGTTGGGCCGGAGGCGCAGGGCCGTCCGGTACTGGTCCACGGCCTCGTCCAGATGACCGGTTTGCGCGAGGACGATGCCGAGGTTGCAGTGCGCCTCCGCCAGCGCGGGGTCGAGGCGCGCCGCCTTTTCCAACGGCTCGCGGGCTTCCGCGGCCCGGCCCGTCTGGGCCAGCGCGATGCCGAGCTGCATCTGGATTTCGGCGCGGTCCGGCTGCAGCCGGGCGGCCTCGGCAAACTGTTTCGCGGCCTCGTCCGTCCGTCCCATTTTGGCCAGCGTCAGCCCGAGGTGGAAATGGGCGTCCGCGTCGTCGGGCTTCGCCTGCAGCGCCTGGCGGAAACACGCCGCGGCTTCGGGCAGACGGTTCAGTTGCTCCAAGGCGACCGCCAGATCGTACCGGGCTTCGAGATAATCCGGTTTGAGCAGGAGCGCCTGCCGGTAATGGGGAAGCGCGTCCGCCGGGCGGCCGAGCGTGGCGAGGGCCACGCCGAGGTTGCACTGTGCCTCCGCGTAACCGGGGTCCAGCTGTACCGCCGCCTGCAGGTGCGCCAAGGCCTCGTTGATCCGACCGACTTTGGCCAGCGTGATGCCGAGTTGCAGTTGGATCCCGGCGCGCTGCGGCGCCAGTTGCCCGGCTCTGGTGTACTGGGCCAGGGCGTCGGCGGTCCGGCCCATCCGGGCGAGGGTCAGTCCGAGGTTGAAATGGGCATTCACCAAGTCCGGCTTGATCACCAGGGCCCGCCGAAAGCAAGCCTCCGACTCCGGCAGCCGGTTCAGATGGTACAGGGCGACGCCCAGGTCGCACTCAACGTCGGCATGGCCGGGACCGAGGCGCAGGGCCGCCTGGTAGTGCGGGATCGCGTCAGCCGGACGATCGAGTTTCGCCAGGGCGACGCCCCACTCGTATTGCGCCTCGGCCATGCCGGGCGTGATCGCCAGGGCCCGCTGAAAATGGGCCGGCGCTTCCGGCGTTCGGCCGGCCTGCATCAGCGTGAGCCCGAGCTGGTACTCGGCGGCGGCATACCGCGGGTCGAGGCGGATCGCCTCGGTGAGTTCGCGCACGGCCCGGTCCGGCCGGCGTAACTGGAGCAGCGTGAGCCCGAGGTTGTAGTGAACCGTGGGTCGCCGCGGATTGAGGCGGCGGGACACCTCGTAGTGGAACAGGGCGGCGGACCAGTCGCTTCGCGCATAAAGCGCCGTGGCGAGGCTTCCTTGGGCGAGGGCGCTCGCGGGGCTGTGCGCCACCGTGTCCCGCCAGAGGCGGAGATCGCTTTGGTAGACGCGGTTGCGCTGGATGGTGAGCCATCCCTCCGGCACCGCCAGCGCCAGGCAGAGCAGCAGCGCCGGACGCACGCCCCACCGGACCGCCGCCGCGCCGACCCCCAGGACGATCACGGCCGCCAGCGGAAGATAGAGGCGGTGCTCCACAATCATCTGGATGGTGCCCGGCACGAGGCTGGTGGGAGCGAGGATCGCGAAGAACCAGCCGCCGAGAAAGCCGGGCACCGGGCGGCGCCACAGGGCGGCGAGCGTCAGCAGCGCCGGCGGCAGCACCAGCAGGGCATACGGGACCGCCTGGGCGGCGGTCAGATAGAAGGTGCCGTAGTCGAATACCAGGGGGTGCGGCCAGACGATCTGCCGCAGATAGCGGGCGACCGCCGGAAATTGGGTGAACCAATAGGCCCACGGGGCGACCCCGACATCGAAGCCGGCGGTGCCGCCGCGGTTCCAGCCCGTGCTCGCCACCAGGCCAAGCAACGGCAGCCAGGTCGCCGCCAGCGCCAGGTGCAGGCGGCGGCGCCGCCGCCAGGCTTCGGC
>JBJKRD010000068.1:0-2525 GCA_046704925.1 Opitutaceae bacterium
CCCATGGTGATCGCGTGCCGGGGCATGTCGGCGAGGCCGCCAAAGGCGGCGCTGTTGTCGCGCCGCGTCTGCTCGGAGAGGATCTTGATCCAGGTCCGCGAACCGAGCGAGCCGGTGGGCTCGTTGAATCCGATGTGACCGTTGCGCCCAAGGCCGAGCAGTTGCAGGTCAATGCCCCCGGCCGCGGCGATCAGCGCCTCGTAGCGACGGCATTCGGCCTGCAGGGCGGACGCCGTGCCGTCGGGCAGGTGGGTCCGCGCCGGATCGAGGTTGAGATGGCGGAAGAGGTGCTCCTGCATGAATTGCCGGTACGATTGTGGGTGGCCGGCGGGCAGGCCGACGTACTCGTCGAGGTTGAAGGTCGTGACGCGGCTGAAATCCAGGGCTTCCTCCCGGTGCAGGCGGATCAACTCGCGGTAAAGTCCCAGCGGCGTGCGCCCGGTGGCGAGCCCCAGGACAGCCGCGGGCTTGTCGCGCACAAGCCGCGCGATGATCCGGGCGCCCAGGCGGCAGCCGGCGTCCGCGTCTTCGCGGATCAGGACCTCCATGGAACCCGATGGTAACGCGGCGGACCCCGCGGGCAAGCGCGGCGGAAGAGGGCGGCCCCGGGGGCCGCTGGGCAGTTTTTGGATGATGTCATGACGGTGGCGGGTCTGGAGACCCTTCCACGAGGTGGCGCAGCCGTCCCGGCTGCGTTGTATGCCGGGTCGGAGCGACGCACGCAGGCGAGCCGCCTGCGCCACGGCAGCAGGTACGGGCGGCGGCATGAAGGAGTCCCCTGCCACAACGTGGCGCAGCCGTCCCGGCGGCGTTGTATGCCGAGACGGAACGGGGCACGCAGGCCAGACGCCTGCGCCACAGAGGCGGGAGGGGCAGCGGGACAGGAGACACGTGCCACAACGTGGCGCAGCCGTCCCGGCGGCGTTGTATGCCGAGACGGAACGGGGCACGCAGGCGAGACGCCTGCGCCACAGAGGCGGGAGGGGCAGCGGGTCAGGAGACACGTGCCACGAGGTGGCGCAGCCGTCCCGGCTGCGTTGTATGTCGGGACGGAGCCAACGCACGCAGGTGAGCCGCCTGCGCCACGGCAGCAGGCACGGGCGGCGGAATCGGCTCCCCGCCGTCACGCCGGACGCAGGTCGGTCTTGGAGAAGGGCAGCGACCGGATGCGTTGGCGGGTGGCGGCGAAGAGGGCGTTGCAGATCGCGGGGAGGGCGGGCGGGAGGGCCGGCTCGCCCAGGCCCGTCGGCGAGTGTTCAGTCTTCAGGAAATGGACTTCGACCTCGGGCGCGTCGGCCATGCGAAGCAGCGGATAGGTGTCGAAATTGGTCTGCCGGGTCCGCCCCCCCTCGATCGTGATCTCCTGCAGCGCGGCGGCGCTGAGGCCGTCGATGACAGAACCCTGCACCTGCTGGATCGCGCCACTGGGATTGACGATGGTGCTGCCCACATCGCCCGCCACCCAGACCTTGTGCACCTTCGGGGCGCCGGACGCATCGACGCTGACCTCGGCCACCTCCGCGAAATAGCCCCGGTGACTGAAATGGAACGCGACGCCGCGGCCGCGGCCCTTGGCGGCCGGTTGACTCCAGCCGGCCTTTTCGGCCACGAGCTGCAACACGGCCCGCATCCGGCCGGCGTCGTAGCCGCCGCGGCCGTCCGGATTCGCGACGAAACGCGATGGGCCGAGCAGGTCCAGCCGGAACTGGACCGGATCGCGACCGGCGGCGTGGGCCAGTTCGTCAATGAAGGACTGGATGGCGAACGCAATGGCATTGGCGCCCGGCGCGCGCAGCGGGCCGGTCGGCACACCGAACGGGATGAGCGAGGCGTCGAGCCGGAAGGTCGGCACGAAGTTCGCCGGGAATTCGTCGCCCCCGATGCCGGCGCTGCTGGCGAAGCGGCCGTCGGCTCCGAAGGACACAAAGTGATCGTGCCAGGCGGTGACGCGGCCGGCGGCGTCGACTCCGCCCTGAAAATAATGCCAGCCGGCGGGGCGGTAGAAATCGTGCGCGATATCGTCTTCGCGCGACCACAGCAACTTGACCGGCGCTTTGGCCGCCCGCGCAATCCACGCCGCCTCGGCCATGTACTCGACCCGGAGGCGCCGGCCGAAACCGCCGCCCACGCGGGTCATGTGGATGGTGATGTCCTTTCCGGAAATACCGAGCGTACGGGCGACCAGGTGGCGTCCGGACTCCGGATTCTGCGTGGGCGTCCAGATCTCCAGTTTTCCGTCCTGGAAGCGCGCCGTTGTGTTCTGCGGTTCGAGGTTGGCGTGGTAGATGAAAGGATAGGCATAGGCGGCCTCCACCTTCCGGGCGGCGCCCGGGAAGGCGGTGGCAAAGTCGCCGTCGTGGCGCAGCGTCAAGTGCGGCGGCTGCCGGGAGAGTTCGGCGGCCTTTCGGGCGAATCCTTCCGTGCTTTCGGCCGCGGTCGGGTGGTCGTGCCAGGTGACGTCCAGTTGCTGGCGTGCCTTCTGCGCGGCCCACCAGGTGTCGGCCACAATGGCCACGCCGCCCAGC
>JBJKRD010000069.1:0-11847 GCA_046704925.1 Opitutaceae bacterium
GGTGGTGTAAACGTACGCCTTCAGCCGGCGCCCCCCAACCCACCCCTTCGGCGCCCTGCCGGGTTACCGGTATTATCCGGTGATCGTGGGCGACCGGTCGGCCACGATCTTTCCCCGGAACGGCGAACTCGCCTGCGGCCACACCTACTACGTGACCATCGACGCCGGCGCCTTCCTGGCCGGCACCGAGCCCTGTGCCGGCCTCGACCGGCCGACCGCGTGGCGTTTTACCACCAAGGCCGCCCCACCCGCGCCCGGCACCACCCGCCTCACGGTCGCCGCCGACGGCAGCGGCGATTTCTGCACCGTCCAGGGTGCGCTCGACTTCATCCCGAAAGGCAACAACCGGCCCACGACAATCCTCCTGCGCCCGGGGCTCTATACGGAGATGGTGTTCTTCACCGACAAGAACGCGATCACGCTCCTCGGCGAGAACCGCCGGCAGTGCGTCATCGCCTACGCCACGAACGACCGCTTCAACCCGGCGGGCGGCAACCCGTACGCCCAGCGCTCCAATCCCAGCGGCGAGCCCCTCGTCGGCGGGCACATCTACCATCGCGGCGTCTTTCTCGCCCACCAGGTCACGGACCTGACGCTCGCCAACCTCACCATCCGCAACACCACGCCCCACGGCGGCTCCCAGGCCGAGGCGATCATCCTCAACGGCGGACCCGCGGCGCACGCGGTCCTGGCCGGCGTCGACCTCTACAGCTACCAGGATACGCTGCAGATCAACGGCCAGGCCTATCTCCGGGACTGCCACATCGAGGGCGACGTCGACTTTCTGTGGGGCCGGGGGCCCTGCTTCTTCGAGCATTGCACGCTCCGCGAGCTCCACTCCCGCGCCTACTACACGCAGATCCGCAATCCGGCGACCAATCACGGGTACGTTTTCCTCCACTGCACCTTCGACGGGCTGCCCGGGGTCACGGACGATTATCTTTCGCGGATCGGCACCGGTCGCTTCCCCCACAGCGAGGTCGTGCTGCTCCATTGCGTGCTCGGGCCCGCGGTGAATCCCGTCGGTTGGCTGCTGCTGGGCGGTCGCGAAGGCGACGAACACAATCCGGCCGACATTCATTTCTGGGAATATGACAGCCGGGACGAACGCGGGCGGCCGGTGGACACGAGCCGCCGGATGGCGGGATCGCGCCAGCTCCAGGAGCCCGCGGATGCCGCCACCATCGCCGATTACCGGAATCCGACCTGGGTGCTCGGCGGGGACTGGGACCCGCGGACGGCGCCGATCCTCACCAAGGCACCGGTCGGCCCGCCCTCGCCGTAGCCGCCGCCGGCGGGGGCGCCCGCGTCACAGCTTCGCCAGGCGGACCGCCGCGTAGATGACGGCCATGCCGAGCACGGTGGTGCAACTGGTCCAGAGGCGGGGATGCCGGTGGTGGCTTTCGGGCAGCAACTCGCTCGCGCCGATGTAGAGGAAAAAGCCGGTGAACAGCGCCAGAATGAGGCCGAAGGAACGTTCGGGCACCCGGAAAAGGAGCGTGCTCCCGATGCCGGCGATCGGCGCCAGCGCGTCGGCGACCAGCCAGCGGAGCGCCTGCCGCGCCTCGCCGCCGGCAAAGAGGCTCAGTTGGACCGTGTTCACGCCGTCCGAGAAATCGTGCACGAGCACCGCCAGCGCCACCACTCCGCCCAACGAGGGCGAGATCTGAAACGCGAGGCCGATCCCCACGCCGTCCAGGAGGCTGTGGAGGGTCAGGCTGCCCGCGCCGAGGCGGCCCCGCAGGCCGTCGTGGGTTTCCTCCTGCTCTCCGTGGCCGGCGGTGGAGACGATCCGATCCACGAACATGTAGATCACGAATCCGAGCGCGACCACCCCGGTGGTCGTGGCCAGCCCGTGGTATTCCCGGCTGGCGGCGATGGACTCCGGCAGCAGATCGAAGAAGGCCACGCCGACCACCGCGCCGGCACTGAATCCGAGGATGAGATGGAGACGGTCCCGGAATTTCAGGGCCAGTCGTCCGCCGAGGAACGTGGCAAGGGCCGCGGCACCGCCGATCGCCAGCAAAGGAAGGGTGGTCATGGTGGGTCAGGCGCGGCCGCCGGCTGTGGCCGGCGACCGCGTCTTCGTGCCGCCTCCCGGCCGCTTGGCGATCCCGAACCCGCCGCCGCCGAGCCGCCCCCGGCCGGGGCGACGCCAGTTCGGTCCGGCCCGTGTCTTCAATGCGCGGCCGCCACGGGCGAAGCCGGCGAGCCCTCAAGCAGGAAGATCCGGGCGGACCGATTCTCGAGCTCGGATTCGACCCGGCGGGCCGCGGCGTAGTCCGCCGGATCGATGATCGCCGCCCGGCGCGTGAGGTCATAGGTCACCGCGAAGCCGCCCGATTCCGGGCCCGCCGTGATCTTCCCGACGCCCGCACCGTCCGGACCGTCGAGCGTCCCGGCATGCGGCGCGACGACCACCCGCGGATAATCCGGCGGCAGCTTGATCTCCGCCCGGATCGTCTGCGTTTCGTCGGACTTGAGCAAAAGCGGCTGGGTGCGCCGGTCGGTGTCGGTGGGGAAGATCCGCGGGGTGAACGGCAGCGAAAAATAGAGGAACCGCCCGTTGGCGATCCCATACCGGGGAACCTCCACGCTGAACTGCTCCACCCCCGGATAGCCGCCGAAATCCGTGGTCAGTCCGCCCACGGGACGCGCCCCCTGGGCCACCCGCGATACGGCCTCCTGAAAATAGCGGACCCGTTGCTCGGGCCGCAGCTCCGTCAGGCGCCGGTTCTTCTCGGCATAGGCCATGCCGTAATATTCCCGTCTGATGCCGATGCGCGCGCCGCCGTCGTTGGCCAGCGAGAGCGAATAAACGGTGGCGACCCGGCTGCGACAGTTGTCGGCCGCCTTGATGGTGACGATGGCACCGCTGCCCAGCACCAGGCCCAGCCGCTCATCGTGCGCCGTGGAGCCGAGGCGGGCATATTGATCGGTGTCGTTGAGATAAAGCGTCTGACCGCCGACCTCGATCCGGACCAGCGGAGTCTGGAAGACGTCCGGCCGCGGAAACGACCGCGCCAGCTTTTCCAAGCCGGCGACGGGCGGCAGATCCGACGCGAGCACGATCTCCGGATGAAATCCCGCCGCCGTCAGCATCGCTTGGAAGAGGATCGCGCGGTCCGCCGTGTGACCGTAGCCGTCCGCCAGCGTCGTGTCGGCGGCCGAGAGATCGGCCAGCGGCAGGTCCGTGAAGGCCGGCCCCGCCTCCCGGACATTCTCGGCAATGAAGTCGCGGATGGCCCGCACCGCGTCCAAACGGGTCGGCGCGGCGCCGGCCAGCCGGCGCGCCAGCGCCCCGGCCTGGGTGCTTTGCGCCGCCCGCGCCAGCAGGGCCCGGCTCAGGTTCCCCGGATAGGCGGCCGGATCGCCCACGTAATATTCCACGCCCGGCTCGAACGTCCAGGCCGGCGGCAGATCGGATTCCTCCGGCAAGGCGCCGACGTCCCGCGCCTGCCACGTCAGCACCTGCCGGCCGTCCGCGGTCCGGCGCGTCTCCGTCAGCGGGCCCGCCGCGCCGGTCTCCCGGGTTTCAATCGGCAACCCCGCCGGCGCCGTCAGCTCGAAGGACTTGTGCTCCAGTTTGTCGGGCAGCCGGAACGCCTGGAATCCGGCCACGAACGGCTTGCCGTGCATGCGGATTTCATACTCGACGTCGATCGTCGAGCCGATCTCCACGCCCGGCAGGCTGTCGACGAAAATCTTGCCGCCGGGATAGCGCTCGGCCGAAGGGTTCCACGCCGCGTCCATCTCGTTGATCTCGTCCTTGGACGCGGCCTGGCGCTGGCCCGAGGCGGAGGTGACGAC
Organism: Opitutaceae bacterium; assembly: GCA_046704925.1. Classification (GTDB taxonomy): domain Bacteria; phylum Verrucomicrobiota; class Verrucomicrobiia; order Opitutales; family Opitutaceae; genus Fen-1467. Next base: position 3,811 of record JBJKRD010000069.1, read on the forward strand.
CGCGTGGATCAACCGGGCCTCCTCGGTCGTGGGGTTGTAGGGAATCTGCACCTCGGACTCCCGGTTCTTTCCCGCATAGCTCAAGATGCGCTTCACGTAATGGACGCGCAGCGTCGCCGTCTGCGCGTCCTTCACGTCCAGCTGCTGCCGGTCCTCCAGCACTTCCGCGTCGGAGGAGACCGGGGTTTCCGCAGGTGCCGCCGCCGCCGTCGTGGCGGCGCCAGCCGGACCGGCGACGGCCACCACCGGCGCCTTCCGCTGGTCGTAATCGACGTCCGCCAGGACGCGCTTGAGCGCCAGATACTGACCGGGGGAAAACTCGACAACCTTCAGTTTCAGTTCCTCGGAGCCGTGCAGCGTGTCGTCCGTCAGACCGAAACGCCGCCGATAGCTCACGCTATCGCCGTCCTGGTCGCTGGCGGACGGCATGGAGAGCGCCCCGCCGAACCGGGGCGCGAGGCGGAGCGAGACCTCCTCGCTGATCCCGCAGGTGGCATCGATGTCGTAGGGATACTTCCGCTGGGCCAGCCCGGTGCCATCGAGGATGAAATTGACGATGCCGAAATCCCGGCCGACCCACGGCAGGTCCACGATCGCCTCGTGGTGACCGAAGGCCGCCATCGCCCGGGCGGTGAACGTGACCTCCGCCCGCAGCGGCGCCGCCTCATCGAGCATGTTTTCCGGACTGAGATGCAGGGAGACCAGCCGGGCCCCGGGCACCGCCCGCTGGAGGCGGCTTTCAAAAAACCGGCGGCGCTCGTCCGGCTTCATTTCCGCGAATGCCCCCCGGTAGGCGTCGTCGTTGACGCCGCCAAACGCCATCTCCGCGGTGGCGGTCAGGGTGCCGTCGGCGGCCAGGACCCCGGTGGTCCGGATCCGCATCATGTTCTCGTCCGGCGGCGTCACCGGACTGGTCAGCAGATCCTCGCCCCCGGGCCGGCACACCAGGTAGCTGCGGTTGTCGTCGTAGGCCGGCAGCAGCACGCGGGTGTGCTCGTCGGTTGGATCCATGAGCTGATACTTCCCGGGCCCGGTCTCCACCGCCACGATGGCGTGGTCGAAGTCGATGCTCGGGATCTGCGGGTCCAGCTTGTAGCCGACGTTGATCAGCACCGGGTAGGCCTGCTCGCCCGCCATCCGCAGCATGGCGACGAGCAGGGCCGCCTTGTCGCGGCAGACCCCGTACTTCTTCGCGTAGGTCAGCCGGACGTCGTGCGGCTCGAAGCCGGGGCGGTCGTGCTCGGGCGTGACCCCCATGTAGCGGATGTTCTTCGAGACATAGAAGAAAATGGCCTTGGTCTTGTCGCCGTCGCCGGCCATGCCGGCGGTGAGGCGGGCCACGGTCCGGGCCATTTCCGGCGAGGTGGCGTCGAGGTGCGCCTGGCTCAGCTTCCAATACCACCGCGACACGGCCCGCCAGTCCGGGATCGTGCTGACCAGCAGCCGCTGCAGCACCATCTCGGGCGGCGGCATCGACGGTTCGTTGTACATCCGCGGCACGCTGCTGACCTCCCAGTCGTACACGATCGTGCCGTCGCGTCCCGGTCGCTTGGTGAAGGCGATGGTGCCCTTGACCGGATCGCGCACGGCGAAATGCTGCAGCGGCATCGTGGCGGGAGCGCGAATCTCGCAGGAGACGTGGCGGATGTATTGGGCGCCCTCGAACAGAAAGCTGTCATCGAATTGGCGCGGCATGATCGGGCGCTGGATCAGCGTGCGCGCGACCGAATGGACGACGTCGCCGATCTCCAGCCCGGGGACATTGACCTGCAGGACCCGGCTGTCGGGATCGTAGATGTTCGACTGCATCTGGCTCTGGTCGATGCTCTCGCGGGAGTTGGCGGCCACATCGACCGGCGTGATCGTGCCGTCCGGCCGGATCACCTCCAGGCGCACCACCCGGACGGTGAAATAGGGCAGGAGAAAGCCGAGACTGAGGACGGCATTGTCGCGCTTGCCCTTTTCCGTGAGCACCTTGGTGAAGGTCTCGTCCTGGCATTCGCCGGTGCCGTCGGGCCGGTAAGCCTCGACGGTGCGTTCGTCCACCGTCACCGCGTCGCAGTTCGGGTACCGGTCAAGCGTGACGCCTGCCGCTGTCTGCATCACCGGCTTGACGTCGAGCAGCGCCCACTCCTTTCCCGCGAAGGCGGTGGCCCCCGCCCCGGCAGCCCGCACCGCCCCCGCGATCACCGGGACCAGCGGGAGCAGACAAAGCAATGGCCGCGCACGGAAACGCATGAGCACTGCATCACCCGGGTCAGACCGGGGCCTCCAACCTGGGGGCAACCCTGGCCACGCCACCCCGGCCGATTGACGGCCTCCGGGACCCTGGCGACCTGGCGCTGACGCCGCGTTCCAAACTCATGGGAGCAATCTGCGACCCACGGAAGCTCCAGAGGTTCCGTCGATTATGCCGCCGGGGCCCGACGGCAGCGCGCCGATTTCCCGACTCCGCGCATCGCCGGCGAAACTCCCGACTCCCGGCATCGTCTCTTGCAAGGTCAACCTGGACTCCATGGGACGCTTTGCCTCCACCGTATCCTATTACCGCCAGTTTCGCGAACCGTATCCGCCGGCTTTCTTCCGCCGCACCGCCCGGATTCTGCGCCTGGATGGCTCGCAAACGCTCCTCGATCTTGGCTGCGGCCCCGGCCTGCTCGCGCTGGGGTTCGCGCCCTTTGTCCGGCGCCTGACCGGCGTCGACCCGGAGCCGGCCATGCTCACCGACGCGCGGGCCGCGGCGCGGACGGCGGGGGTCGCCCTGCGCCTGATCCAGAGGCGGGCCGAGAATCTGCCGGCGAGCACCGGGTCTTATGACGTGGTCACCATCGGCCGGGCCCTGCACTGGCTGACGCGCGACCGCGCTCTGGCCGCGCTCGACCGCCTGGTCCGGCCGCAGGGCGCGATCGTCGTCTGCAGCGCCACGTCGGAGGCGGGCCGGCTGAATCCGTGGCGGCACCGCTATGACCGCCTGCGTCATCGCGCCGCGCCCGAAAAGAACCGCCGACGCTACCAGCTCGAGACCGCGACCTTCTTCGACGGCACCCCCTTTTGCCTTCGGCGCCGCGTCGCCGTCCGCCTCCGGCAGACGATCACGGTGGATGGTCTCGTCGGCCGGCTGTTTTCGATGTCGAACACCTCGCCCGCGAAGCTGGGGCGCCGGGCGCACCTCGTGGCCACCCGGCTCCGCGCGGCGCTGGCGCCATTCGTCCGCGAGGACGGCGGGCTCACCGAGGTGGTGGTGGCCCGGGCCGCGATCTTCACCCGTCGGGGCTAGCCCGGGCCCGGACGAGGCGCCCGCGCCCGGCCGGCGGAGAGAAAACGCGACGGCCCGCCGCTTCGCGTCCGCCGTCACGCTTGCCCCCGGAGGATTCGCCGTTAGTCCTTCCCAAGCCCGTTCATGGCCACCACCATCTTCACCATCGCCAATCAGAAGGGCGGCGTCGGCAAAACCACGACTGCCGTCAACCTGGCGGCCGCGCTCGCCGAAAAGCAGATCCGCACGCTGCTCGTCGACCTCGATCCGCAGGCCAACGCGACCAGCGCCCTGGGCGTCGACAAGCAGGAAGGGCGCAGCCTCTACGGACCGCTGCATGGCGAGGGCGCGGCCCTCGACATGATCACCCCCACGGCGTACGAGCATCTCGCTCTCCTGCCCTCCGAGGTCGACCTGGCTGCGATCGAGATCGAACTGGCCCAGCAGGAGAATTATCTGCTGCGCCTGCGCCAGACGCTCCAGCCGGTGCGGGATGCGGGCGGCTATCGGGTGATCCTCATCGATTGTCCTCCCGCCCTCGGGATGTTGTCGATGAACAGCCTGGCCGCGGCCGATCACCTGCTGGTGGCCCTGCAGTGCGAATACATGGCCCTCGAGGGCCTCGGACAGATGTTGAAGGTGGTGGAACGATTGAGAAACGCGGGCATCAACCACGGCCTTGATATCGGGGGGATCGTCATGACGATGTTCGACATCCGCACCAACCTGTCGCGGCAGGTCGTCGACGAAGTCAAACGGCATTTGCCCGACAAGATCTTCAACACCGTCGTTCCCCGGACCGTGCGGCTCAGCGAGGCGCCCAGTTTTGGCAAGCCGATCCTGCAATACGATCCTTCCAGCCCGGGCACCTCCGCCTACCGCCAGCTCGCGGGTGAGGTCATCGGCCGGTTTGGTCTGGGGGGCTGACCCGCTCGCGGTTGGGTGTCAGCGCTCGGACGTCAGGGACGGGCCCGGCGGGAGCAATGGGTTCTTGGGGGTTGGCGACGAGGGTGTCGCCGGGCCGGCCCGCACTTCTGCGCTCGATTTGCGGGAGTCCCTGCATTAGCTGAACTCCTCCCCTCCGCGCCGATGTACGCCGCCCTGACGAAATACCGCCACGTCTTCCTGGTCGGATTGCAGAGCAATCTCGTTTACCGGTGGAACTTCCTCATCCGCGGCCTGTTCTCCCTCGTCCGGCTGGCGGTGGTCCTTATCCTGTGGGGGGCGGTCTTCGCGGGTTCGCGGGAGATCGGCGGCTTCACCCGCGCCGAGACCTTCACCTACTTCGTCGCGCTCATCGCCATCCAGTTCATGATCGGCGCGTTCAACGAGGACTACCAGATCGGCGAGGAGATCCGGAACGGCCTGATCAACCAGTTTCTCCTGAAGCCCATCAACTACTACACCTATCGCTTCAGTGTTTTCGCGTCGGCCCGGGTCGTCTCCGGGCTGCTGATTCTGGTGCCGCTCCTGTTCGTCCTCCCGTTGCTGTGGGGCCATCTCACCCTGGCAGTGGCGCCCTGGCGCCTCCTCCTCGGCGTGCCCGCGCTGACGCTGGCCGCGCTGCTCCAGTTCACCCTGGCCTTCTGCTTCGGCCTCCTCGCCTTCTGGTTCCTCGAGATCCAGGGCTTCGTGATCCTGTCCTACGCCGCCGAAACCATGTTGAGCGGCCAGATTTTCCCGCTCGACCTGCTGCCGCCGGCGCTCTTCAAGGCGTCGCAGTTCCTGCCGTTCTACTACATGATGTACTTCCCCGCCGGCATCCTCACCGGGCGCCTCGACTTCTCCGCCGCGGTGCACGGCTTCCTGCCCCAGGTCGCCTGGGTCGCCATCCTCATGGTGGCCGCCCGCGTCATCTGGACCCGCGGACTGCGCAAACACACCGCCGTCGGCGGCTAACTGATTTCGGATGGCGGAGCCCCGGGGGCGGAAAGGCGGCTGCCATCGCACATCGCAAGACTCGACGTCCCGTTCTCGGTTGACACTCCGGTCTCCGCAATCCGCGATCCCCCATCGTGCGCCTCCGCCAATACGTCCGCATCTGGCTCGCGTGCCTCCGCTATTCGCTGGTGCGGACGATGATGTTCCGCTTCGACTTCCTGCTCTGGTCGGCGGTCGAGCTGGCGTGGATGGCGGTCAACATCCTGCTCATCGAAGTCATCTACGCCCACACCGCCTCGGTGGCGGGCTGGAACAAATACGAGATGCTGCTGCTGGTCGGCACCTCGATGCTGATCCAGCGGCTCCTGATGGGTTTCTTCTGGAGCAACCTCTTCGAGATGGGCCGAAACGTGCGCAACGGGTATTTCGACTTCTACCTCGCGCAGCCCGGCAGCCCGCTGTTCATGGTCTCGACCCGCAAGCTCGATCCCGACGGTCTGGCCAACTCCCTGGTGGCCGGCGCGGTGATCGTCTACGCGGCCCACCGGCTCGGTCTCCACCCGGGCGTGGTGGATGTGCTGCTCTATCTCGGCCTCGTCGCCTGCGGCCTGCTCGTGCACTACAGCCTGTTCCTGCTGACCGCCTCCAGCACGTTCTGGATCATCAAGACCGAGGGCATCGAGGGCAGCTATTTCACCCTGTTCGACTTTTCGCGCCTGCCGCGGGAGGCCTTCCGGGGCGTGGCGAACGTCGTCCTCGTCTACCTCCTGCCGGCGGTGGTGGTCAGCAACGTGCCCGCGAGCACCTTGATCCACGGCTTCCAGCCGGTCTACGCGCTGTGGCTGGCGGCGGCCAGCCTCGGCTGGTTCGCGCTCGCTGTGTTTGTCTTTCATCGCGGCCTGCGGCGTTACGCCAGCGCGTCCTCGTGAGGGCGGCGGCCGCCCGATTTCCGGCTTGGCCTTTCCGTCGCGTCTGGGATTTGTGAGGGCGCGTCTTTCCCGTGACTGAAACCTACGAGCAACTGTTGGATGCCCTCCAGGACCGCCTGGGCCACCGCTTCCGCGATCCCGCCCTGCTGCAATCCGCGCTGACCCACACCTCCTATCTGCAGGACCATCCCGAGGCCGCCCCCGGCAACCAACGGCTGGAATTCCTTGGCGATTCCGTGCTGCAGCTCGTCCTCTCCGCCGCGCTCTTCGAGCTGTATCCCGCGGAACGGGAGGGCGCGCTGAGCAAGCGGCGCGCCACCCTCACCCAGGGGCGCTTTCTCAGCCGGCTGGCCCGGCAGCTCGGCCTCGACGCCTCGCTCCGCCTGGGCCAGAGCGAGGAGCAGACCGGCGGGCGCCAGCGGGATTCGATCCTGGAAGACGCCTTCGAGGCGCTCGTGGGCGCGGTTTTTCTCGACGGCGACGTCGCCGCCGCCGCCCGCGCCGTGCTGACCTGGTACGGGCCGCTCCCCGCGCTGTTCGCCGAACTGCTCGGCGAAGCCAATCCCAAGGGGCGCCTCCAGGAGTTGGTTCAGCCCCAACACGGGAATCGCGCCTTGCGTTACGAGGTCGCCGGCGCCACCGGCGCGGCCCACGAACGGGAATACGTGGTCAACGTCTACCTGCAGGAGCGGCTCGTGGGCACCGGCCGGGGGCTGTCCAAGAAGCGGGCCAGCGAGGAGGCCGCGCGCGCCGCGCTGCATACGCTGGAAACCGGCGCCGCCTGACCCGGCGGACCGGGCCCGCGGCCCGAGGGGCGCCGACCGCGCCGGCGATTTGCCTGTCGCCCGGAAGCGCGCTTCCTGCAGAGTGACTCCTGCCCGCAATCCTCTTCCGTGAACCCGGTCGGTCTCCAACGCAGCAAGCTGACGGGCGTGTGCCCGCCGGCCCGCGCCGCCGTGCTGGCCACCCTGCTCCGGCGGAGGCCGGCTTCCGTCTGGCTCGTCGTGACCGACGAGCTGCGCGCGGCGGAACAGCTCGCCGAGGACGTGGCCGCGCTCCACGCGGCCGCCGCCGGGGCCGCGCCCGTCGAGGTCCGCGTCTTTCCCGAGTCGCAGGCCGACAGCCGGGACATGCGCGCGGCCTTCGCCGCCTCCAGCGACCGGCTGACCGTCCTTTCGCGGCTGCAGACGTTCCGCCAGCCCGCCGCCGGGACGGCGGCGCCGGCGTCGCTGGTCATCGTCACCACGCCGGCCGCCCTCCTCCAGGCGGTCCCGACGCGCGAGGAATTCGACCGCCGGCAGATCGTCCTCGCCCGCGGCACCCGCCAGCCGTTCCAGGAGTTGCTGCAGCAGTTGCAGGCCTTCGATTACGACTCCGAGGCGGTCTGCGAGGCGCCCGGCCAGTACGCCGTGCGCGGCGGCCTCATCGACGTCTACCCGGTGACCGCAAGCGAGCCCTATCGCCTGGACTTTTTTGGCGACGACCTCGAGGAAATCCGGGCCTTCGATCCCGTGACCCAGCGTTCCGGCGAGTCGCGCGAGCGCCTCACGATCTCCGCCTCCCCCCGTCTGCCCCTGACGGCGTCGGCGGCCGGCCTCGCCGACCACCTCGGATCGGCGACTCACTTGGTGTTCATCGAGCCGGCCCTGCTGGACGAGACCTTCAGCCTGGTGGCCCGCGAAGCCGGCTCCGACGGGCGCGCGGTCCCCGGCACCCTCGATCGGGTCCGGGACCGCGCCGCCGCGGCCTTCGGGGTCAGCGATCTCGACGAAGCCGCGACCCTCTTTGCGGACCCGGATCACGAGGAAACCTGGGACACGGAGAGCCTGGCCCATCACCGGCATTACCCCACCGACGCGCTCGTGGCCCACGAGCGCCGGCAAGCCGAGGAAGAATCGCCCCACCGGTTCCTCGCGCAGCTTGCCGCCTGGCAGCAGGATGGTTTTGCGGTGGTTTTTGCGGTCGCCAAGG
>JBJKRD010000070.1:0-6147 GCA_046704925.1 Opitutaceae bacterium
CCACCTTGCGAGCCGCGATCCCGCCTGGCGCCACCTGGCCGGCGGCGGCCTGCGCGACACCACCCGCATCGCCGCCAGCGATCCGACCCTGTGGATCGAGATCCTCCGCCACAATCGCGACGAGATCCTGCGCGCGCTGCGAGGCTACGAGGACGAACTGCACGCTTTCCAGACCGCCCTGGCCAACGGGGACTTCGTCGATCTGCGCACGCGGCTCGAGCGGGGACGGAACTACCGGCAGGGGTTTCGACCTTAGCGGCCGGCGTAATTCGCTTGGCGGACCCGCCGCCTTGGCAGAGCCTCCCCCGAGATGCTCGATCCCCTTCCCGTCGTTCCCTTCGCCCGGCCGGCGCACGGCGTCGTGGCCTTGCCCGGCTCGAAGAGCATCACCAATCGCGCCTTGTTGCTGGCCGCGCTGGCCGACCATCCGGTCACGCTTCGCAACGCGCTGTTCAGCCGCGACACCAGCCTGATGGTGGCGGCGCTGCGCGCGCTCGGCTTTTCGGTCGCGACCGACGAAGGCGCCCGGACCATCCGGGTCGCGGGCCGGGGCGGTGAGATCCCCGTGCGCGAAGCCCGGATCGACGTGGGCAACGCCGGCACCGTGGCCCGTTTTCTGACCGCCTTTGTCTGCCTGCGGCCCGACGGCCTCTATCATTTCGAGGGCGACGACGCCATGCGCCGGCGCCCGATCGGCGCCCTTCTCGCGGCCCTCGCCACCCAGGGCGCGAGGGCCACGGCCGCGAGCTTTCCGTTCACGCTGCACACCGCCGGCCTGTCCGGCGGCGAGGTGGAACTGGACGCTTCGGAGAGCTCGCAACTGTTTTCGGCCCTGCTGCTGGTGGCACCGCACGCACGGACGCCGCTCCGCGTCCGGGCGGTCGGCCCGGTTGTTTCACGCCCCTTCGTCGCCATGACCGAACGGATGCTCGCGCAATTCGTCGCGAAACCGGCGGAATACCTCGTCGAGACGGACGCGACGGCCGCGAGCTATTTCCTGGCCCTGCCCCTGGCCGTCGGAGGCGCGGTCGAACTCGCCGGATTTTCCACGACCGACAGCCTGCAGGGTGACGTCGGTTTCATCGACGTGCTTCGCGCGGCCGGCGTCACCATCACCGCCACCGGGCAACCGCCGGCGGGCCGCAGCGGGATCACGCCCCGGGGGCCCCGGCGCGGCGTGACGGCGGATTTCAACGCCTTTTCCGACACCTTTCTCACCCTCGCCGCCATCGCGCCGATGCTGGCCGGCCCCACCCGCATCACCGGCATCGGCCACACCCGCAAACAGGAGACCGATCGCGTGGCCGGGGCCGCCCGGGAACTGCGGCGGCTCGGCCAGGAAGTCGTCGAGAATGAGGACGCCCTGACCATCGTCCCGCGCCCGCTCCCCCCGGACGTCGCCATCGAAACCTACGATGATCATCGCTTCGCCATGAGCTTCGCCATTCTCGGGTGTCACGACCGGCACGGCGACGGCCGCGCCTGGCTGCGAATCCGCCATCCCGCCTGCTGCGCCAAGACTTTCCCGGCGTTCTTCGAGGTGCTGGAGTCGCTGCGGCGGCAATCGGCCGGAGCGGCGGCTTGAACCGGCGGCGCCGGACGATTTCACTGTCGCCGATCGCCTCCCATGTCCTCTCCGGCTTCCGCGGATTTCATCATTGTCGCCATCGACGGCGGCGCGGCCTCGGGCAAGTCATCCACGGCCGACGCTCTCAGCGAGCGGTTTCACTTGCTGCACGTCGACACCGGCTCCTTCTATCGCGCGATCACGGCCGAACTGCGGCGACGGCGGGTCGATCCCGCAGACCTCGCGGCGGTGCGGGGCGCCCTCGGCGCCCTGCGGCTCGGCACGCGGGTGGCGGGACGCCACGCGGAGATCGAGATCAACGGCCGGCCGGCCGGCGCGGAGATCCGCAGCCGCGCCGTGAACGAGTCCGTTTCCCTCTTCGCCGCCATTCCCGAGGTGCGGCAGACCCTCCTCCCCTACCAGCGCGGTCAGACCGAAGTCGCCCGGGCGCACGGCTTCCGCGGCGTGGTGATGGAGGGCCGTGACATCGGCTCGGTGATCTTCCCCGCCGCCGATTTCCGCTTCTTTCTGCGCGCCGACCCGGCGGAGCGCGCCCGCCGCCGCGTGGCCCAGGGGCAGCAGGATGCGATCCAGGAGCGCGACCGGATCGACTCGTCGCGCAAGGCCGCCCCCCTCACCTGCCCGCCGGGAGCGGTGGAGATCGACAGTACCCGGCTCACGCTGGCGGAAGTGGTCGCCCGCCTGGCCGCACCAATCGCCGCCCGCCTGGCTTCGTCATGACCCGCCCGTTTTCCCCGGCCGGCACGCAGTTTGTCTACGGCTGCTGCCACTTCCTGGTGGGGGCGCTCCACGACGTCCTGTTCCCCGGCGAAGTGTCCGGGGAGGAGAACATTCCCCGCCAGGGCGGCCTGATCATCGCGGCCAACCACGCGAGCGTCCTCGATCCGCCGATCATCGGCAGCCACGTCCCGCGCCAGCTCAACTTCTTCGCCCGCCGCACGCTGTGGAAGGGTGGTATTGCCAGTTGGTGGCTCGATGCCGTCGGCACGATCCCGGTGGACCGGGACGCCGGCTCGGACGTGGCCGCGGTCAAGCGAATGCTGCACCTCCTGAAGGACGGTCGCGCCGTGATCCTCTTCCCGGAGGGAACCCGCACGCAGACCGGCGACCTGCAGCGACCCAAATCCGGCGTCGGCCTGCTGGCCTGCCGCACCCACGTGCCGGTGGTGCCGACCCGCATCTTCGGGACGTTCGCCGCCTTCGGGCGCAAGGGTCCCCTGCGCCTCGGCACGCCGATCTCCATCGTCTTCGGCCCGCCCCTGCTGCCCGCAGACTACGACGGCGGCACGGAGAGCAAGGAGCGCTACCAGCAGGCGTCGGAGCGAATCATGGCGGCGATCGCCGCCCTGCACCCGCCGCGGCCGCCCGTCGTCTAAAATTCAAGCGCGCGCCGTGGCGGCCGCCAGATCGGCCGCCAGCGCCCGCAACCGCGCCACGATGCGCCCGGGATCGCCGAGATTTTGCTGGATGCCGTTGACCAGCGCGCTGCCAACCACCACCCCGTCGGCGCAGCGCGCGACCTCGCGCACCTGGTCCCGTCGCGAAATGCCGAATCCCACCACCACCGGCAGGGCCGTGTGCGCGCGGATCCGCGCGACCGCGTCCGGAATGCCGGCGGCCATCTGGTCCCGGGCGCCGGTCACCCCTTCCCGCGAGACGTAATAGATGAAGCCGGTGGCCGCGGCGGTGATCCTCGGCAGGCGGGACTCCGGCGTCGTCGGCGCCACGATGAACACGGTCTTGAATTCATGGGTCCGGCTGGCCGCCAAGACCTCATCCGCCTCCTCCGGCGGCAGGTCGAGGGTGAGCATGCCGTCGACCCCGGCGGCCTTCGCGGCCCGGATATACGCGTCGACCCCGCGGGCAAAGACCACGTTATAATAGGTGTAAAGGATCACCGGCGTGTCCGGATGATCCGTCCGCAGGGCGCGGACGAGTTCGAAGACCCGTTCGGACGTCGTGCCCGCCTCCAGCGCGCGCTGCGCCGCGAGCTGGTTGGTCAGGCCGTCCGCCAGCGGATCCGAAAACGGCACGCCGAGTTCGAACAGATCGACGCCGCTCTCCAACACCGCGCGCCCGGCGGCGAGCGACGTTTCGAAATCCGGGTCCCCGGCGCAAAGGTAGGCCACGAACGCGGCCCGGTTCCGGGCGCGGGCGCGGGCGAAAGCCTGGGCGATGCGGTCCATGGGACCGTCGAAAGTCGACCGGCAAAAGTCCGAGGTCGAGAGCAAAATCGGCCGCAGACGCGACCGGAGCGCGCCGGGACGCCGGTCGCCCGGGAGGGGCCTAGGAATTTGACGGAAACGGGATTCCCGTTCCGTCCTTCTTCAGGTTAAACTCCACGAGCACGGGCCGGTGATCAGAGAGGTAGCAGCGCACCACCTGGCAATGGACGACGTGACAAACCGGCGGCAGGAAGACGAAATCCAGCGACCGCCGCGGCCAGGGCGACGGATAGGTGCGCACGCCCCGCGGGGGATGCAGCGTGTAGTGCCCATGCAGCGAAAAGTACCGGAACAGCGAGGCCGTGGCATCCAGACGATGTGAGGGATTGTTGAGATCCCCGCACAGGATGGGCGGCGTCGCCCAGTGCGTCCGGCGGTGCTCCCGCTTGGCGTTGATGTATTCCATCAGTTGCTCGATCTGCCGGAATCGATGCACCCGGGATCCGTAATGCAAATGGAGGTTCACCACGGGCAACAGGCGGCCGCCGACATCCACCTCCACGAAGAGAAAGCCCTTTTCGCCCACCTGCCGGTTGCCGAACGTGATGTTTTCCCACGCGGCCACCGGATGCCGGGACAGGATGGCGTTGCCGTAGTTGAGGTGGTAGCCGCCCGCCCGCCGGTTGTTCACGCCGAACACCGAGTACGGAAAATCCGCAAAGGCCCGCAAATAGTCGAGGTGGTCGAAGCTCCCGCTCCAGCGCGAGTTCTCGTCGATCTCCTGCAGCGCCACGATGTCGGGCTCCAACTCGTCGAACAGCCGCGCGATCTTGCGCAGGTTGCGCTCGAACCGGCGGCGTCCCTGGATCCCCGGGAACGGCGAGAGGCCCCGCGCGTGGGCGATGTTGAATGTGACGAGGCGGAACCGTTGCATGCTGCCCCGGCAGCCTAAACGGCGGCGCCACGGGAGCAAGCCGGGCGAACAGGCGGCCGGTGAGGTGCCGCCGGTCGGGGCCCCGCCAGGGGATGGAGCTGCCGCCGCCCCGAAAATCCGGTCGGCCCGGGAATCAGGATTGACAGCGCCGGGGATGAAACTGAATTCTCCCCGCTCCCTACGGCGACCGTAGCTCAGTCGGTTAGAGCACCAGATTGTGGATCTGGGGGTCGCGGGTTCAATCCCCGTCGGTCGCCCCACCCTCCCTCCGCCGTGGCCTGGGTGGCAGGACCCGAAGCCGGTTCCCCAAGGGGATCCGCCGACGGCCGTTCGCGACCGGCCGCCGATTTTTGTTTCGCCCGCGTGACATTTGTGGATAACGGGTGGCACCCATGTTCTCGCTCAGAAAATTGTTCGGGAAGGAGGAGAAGTTCTTCGATCTGCTCGAGGCCAGCGCGGAGGAGGCCAAGACCAGTGCCACGCTGCTCGGACGTTTCCTGCAGGCGCGCGCCGGTTCCGGCCAGCCCCGGAACCTCGACGAGTTCATCCAGAGCCGCCGCAAGGACAAGCGCATCACCCAGCAACTCACCGAGGAGCTGTGCCGCACCTTCGTCACCCCGCTGGAGCGCGAAGACATCGAGGCCCTGGCCTTCGCGCTCTACCGCATTCCAAAGGTGATCGAGAAAATCGTGGAGCGTCTCGCCGTCTACCCGGGACGCCTGCCTCACGAGAGCTTCGCCCGCCAGGGCGAGCTGCTCCAGCTGGCGGCGGACAACGTCGCCTACATGGTCGGCCACCTGCGCAAGGGGACCAAGATGGACCGCATCCGCGAGGCCAACGACAAGCTGCAATACGCCGAGGGGGAGGCCGACAAGGTCATGCTCCTGGTCGAGAAGGAGCTCTACAACGGACCGTACGAGGCCAAGGAAGTCGTCATCCTCCTGCAACTCTTCGAGATGGTCGAGAAGGCCGTTGATCGCTGCCGGGACGCCGGCAACGTCGTGTTCCAAATCGTGCTGAAGTATTCCTGAGGACGCGACCCCCGACGCGTATGATTTTCTTCCTGCTCGTCCTTCTGGTCGCGCTGGTCTTCGAGTATAGCAACGGGTTCCACGACGCGGCCAACGCCATCGCCACGGTCGTGTCCACGAAGGTCCTCACCCCCCGGCAGGCCATCGTGCTGGCCGCCATCTGCAACCTGGGCGGCGCATTTGTCGGCACCCAGGTGGCCAAGACCGTCGGCAAGGGGCTGGTGGAAACCGAGGCGGTGACGATGGCCACCGTGCTGGCCGCCCTGCTGGCGGCCATCGTCTGGAACCTCCTGACCTGGTGGCTGGGGCTCCCGTCAAGCTCCAGCCATGCGCTGGTCGGCGGCCTGTGCGGCGCCGCGCTCGCGACCGCCCACGGCGAATGGAAGGTGCTCAAGTGGTCGATCATCGACGCCCACGGCGGGCACGACG